>JAEDNW010000024.1:0-22218 GCA_016302315.1 Lentisphaeria bacterium | reverse complement strand
CTAAATCTCATTGGATTTCTTCAGTGCAGCGAAGGCGATGTCCAAGTACTTTCTGGCTTTTTCCGTCACACTGGCGAAGCCCAATCGTTTCAGCGTTTCCCGATACAGGACATCCTGTGTGCAGGAGTGGAAATCCAGATGGACTTCCCTCATGGCATTGGCCAGCTCTTCGGGAGGGATTTCATCGATGGCGCGTTTGTAGCCATCCGGGCCAGGGATGCGGTAGTCCTGATAATGAGCGGGATTTTGGGTTTCGGCCCAGAAGACATAGTCCTCTCCGACCTTTGTCCTTTGGAGGTGCCCGGGCAGAGCGAGCTTCAGGATTCGCAGAATCTCGTTGCCGGTCCGGTTGAATCCCCAGGCACTGGCCAGACGTTTTCTCAGCACCTTTTCATAGATGGGGGCTTCCGTCTGAATGATCTGGCAGAATTGCTCGCGAAGCGTCTCCTTCGTTTCTGGCGCATAGAAGTTTTCCTGAGGCTGGTCGCAGACCAGTTGGCAGCAGACATATGTCTTTCGATGTTCAGGCGGGGAGGGTGGGGGAGCGGCTGCTTCCCCCTCCTGGCCCACAGGGGCAGTCTCCTGCGGAACGCCGTCCTCCTTTTCCTGTTCCGGGCCTTCTGTCTGCGGCTTGTTGCACAGATCCTCCAGCAGCTGCAGAAGGGTCTGCTGGGTGCGGTCCCGGTCGTAGAACCAGTCGACGCTCCACGCCCGGTAGGTATGCCAGCCGAGAGAATGGAGGACGCTGTCCCGCAGATGATCCCGGTCCCGGGTTGTCCTTTGGGCGGCATAGGATTTTCCGTCGCATTCAATGGCCAGCAAATATTCTTTGGGGCGGGCAGGATTCCGGACGGCAATATCGATTTTGTAGCCGGAGCAACCCACATCGCGGTCCACGTCATAGCCATTTCGTTTCAGGAAATCGGCGATGAGTTCGGACATACCGTTGTCCTCGGTGCGTTCCCAGGCGCCTCCCTGAATCCGGGATCCCTTCTCCGCATATTCCAGGAAGTATTTCAAGTGGGCGGCGCCAACGGCACGGGTTCTGGCGAGATCCAGATCCTGGGCATGGACGGAGGCAAATACCACCACCTGCTCCTTGGCGCGGGTAATGGCCACATTGAGGCGTCGCTCGCCTCCCTGGCGGTTCAAGGGGCCGAAATTCATGGAGAATTTGCCTTCGCTGTCCGGCGCATAGCAAACGGAGAAGAGAATCACGTCCCGTTCGTCGCCCTGCACATTTTCCAGATTCTTGACGAAGAGGGGCTCATCGTTCTGGTCGTTGAAGTAGGATTCCAGCTCCGGGTAGTCGGCTCGCTTCTTTTCGATCATGTCTTCGATGAGATTCCGTTGCGCTTCGCTGAAGGTGACGATTCCCACGCTGCGCTTCCGCTCCGGGGAATTTTTCAGCTGGGTGAAGACATAGCGGACCAGGGCCTGGGCCTCCTTGGTGTTGGTGCGCGTCCCTTTGCGGTCGTAGACGGCGCCGGGCACAAATTGGAAGCAGACGCCCAGGCGTTCGGAGAGGCGGGCGCTGGGGAAGGTAAAGAGTTTATCCTCGTAGTAGTAGTGGTTGCTGAAGGAGATCAGGGATTCATGGCGGCTGCGATAGTGCCAGTTCAAGTGGGCGGAGGGGATGCCGGCGGCCAGACACTCGTCCAGAATGCTTTCCATGTCCTCCATTTCTTCCGACCCTGTGTCATCGACGTTGACATCTCCTTTCTGGAAGAAATTGGTGGGGGGCATCTGCTTGGGATCTCCCACCACGATGAGCTGCTTGCCCCGGGCAATGACGCCCACCGCATCCCAGACGGGAATCTGTGAGGCCTCGTCAAAGACGATCAGATCGAAGGGGGAGGTGTCGGGTGGCAGATACTGAGCCACGGAAAGGGGGCTCATGAGGAAGCAGGGTTTCAGCACGGGAGCCAGCGTGGGGATTTGCTCCAGGAGCTGTCTGACGGGCTTCTGGCGGGCCCGCTTTTCGCATTCCCGCTTTAGGATTCCCAGTTCCGTCCCCTCGGGGCATGCCCCGGTGCGGCGTCGGGGCAAGGCGGCGGCCAGCTTGGCAAAGACCATCTTTTTGGTCAGCTTCTGATAGCGCTGATCCAGTTCGCAGAATTTCTGGATGCGCTGTTCCTGGTTCAGGGCGGAGAATTCGCTGAGAACGGAGGAGGTGGCCAGGAGTTGATCCAGCATCCGCCTCAGGTAGGCGAGGTCGAAGGTATGCACCCCCTCTTTGGGGCTGATTTCGCCCTGCTGGATCGCCTGCACAAGGCCGTTCAGGCCCAAATTCTGGACGCTGTCGTAGGCTTTGCGATAGCGCAGAACTCCCCGCAGATCGGTGATGTTGTCCAAAAGGGATTTCGTTTGCTCCCGGATCCTCTCCAGATTCTCTTCTGCCAGGATTCCCTGGGCATAGGAGGCAAAGGCCTCCCGCTTCTTTAGGAAGTCACTCCAGGCGGATAAGAAGTCCTGGATCTTGGCGAAGGGCGCCCCGTCTTTGGCAAAATATTTCTCCGCCTTGGGGAGCACCGACTGCAGGAAAGCCATGGCCTTCCCCTTCTGCTCCCGGGTGTCGCCGCAGGCGGAATCCACGGCGTCCCCGATTTTCTTCGCATTCTCAAAGCGGCTCTGCAGAGTCGCCCAGTCCGGATTTCCGTGATTCCAGAATTTTCCCAGGAGGGCTTTGGCCTGCTCCTCGTCCCTTTCGTAGGCGGATTCCAGGGAAAACCATTGGGAGATCTTGGGGAGAAGGGCAAGGAGTTCCGAGATGGTCAACTTGGTGCCGCCCAGCTTTTTGAGGGAAGAAAGCTCCTGCAGCAAGGCTCGATTCTTGAAGAACCGGAACAGGAAAAAGTTCTGTGCATTCTGGTGGATTCTGGCTTCAATCCCCTGGGGATCCAAGGTCTTCAGAAGCTCCAGATGGTAGGGTTGCAGCTCTTCTCTCAGTGTGGCCCGCTTCTGGGCCACCTCGCTGAAGGCCAGCAGGAAGGACATGGTTTCCGCAGAATCCTCCGCCAGGAACGCCTCTGGCGTATCGGGGGCCGAGGCCAAGGCCTCCGCCAGAACCGCGACGGCATTGATGCGCGGCAGGGTGCCGGGGCAGGAAAGGCAATAGGCCGCGCTCTGTTCCTGGAAACACGCCGACAAATGGTCCGCACTGCGCACAAGCTCCTTCGCCGCTGCCGTGATGTCTTTTTCCAGCACGGGACTCCAGGAGGCACTGTTGAGCCAGGAAAGAGACGCCAACGCCTTCGCATTGGTGGCAGACCAGGCATGCACAAGATCGGAAACCCGTTGCTTTGCGACTTCATACTCGGCTTTGGGCTGGGTCAGACAATCGATCTCCAGGAGATCGGACGGCATTTCCCGCCCCTCCTGCATCAGCCGGGAGAAACAGTCATAGGCGGAAAAGCCGTTGGGATAGGTCTGATGCAGCCCGTTCACATAGGCATTCAGTTCCTCCCGCACCTGCTGCATTTCCTGGATTGTGGATTCCCATTCGCCGGGAATTCCGCTTTCCGCCACATTCAGGGCCTCGGAGAACTGGGCGAGGACTTCCGATTTGCCGGACTTATTGGAATGCAGTTCCAGGCAAAAGGGGCGAAGGCCGATGGCGGTGAGCCGTTTGTGGACCACATCCAGGGCCGCCTTCTTTTCCGAGACGAACAGGACCCGACGCCCCAGGGCCAGATTCTGGGCAATGATATTGGTGATGGTCTGGGATTTCCCCGTGCCGGGAGGCCCGTGCAGGACAAAGGATTTCCCCAGCTGGGAATAGAGGACGGCGGTCAACTGGGAGGAGTCGGCGCTCATGGGGCAGAACAGGCTGTCCAGGGAGAGATGCTCCCCGATCTTCTCCGGCGGGAACACTTCCACCCCGTCGTCGTAGAGCCCGTCTCCCAGCATCAGATGGTTGACCAGGGGATTCTGCCGAAGGGCGTCGCTCCGGGCCGTCATGTCGTTCCACATGATGAATTTGCCGAAGGAGAAATGGCCCAGTTTGGCTTCCTCCCGGACTTCCCAGCCCCGCATTTCCTTTATGGTCTGCCGGATGATCTGCATGACCCGGGGGACATCCACGCCGGATTCATCCGTGGGCAGGGGGGAGAGGCCGGGGATTCTCAGCTGGTATTGGCTCCGCAGCAGTTCCAGCAGCGTTTCATTGAGGACAGTGTCTTCATCCAACCGGGAGATCCGGATGCCCTCGGCCAGGGATTTGCGGACGAGGCGAACGGGGATCAGCAGAATCGGCGCAAGATACGATCTCTCATCCCGGGGGGAAACTTTCCATTCCAGAAATCCCACCGCCAGAAAGAGGGTGTTGACCCCGCCCTCGCTGAGGTCGGTCTGGCCTTGACGATACAGGGAAAGCAGATTCCGCCCCAGCTCCACCGGCGACAGCATGGCCCAAAGGCGGCGCTGCCGGAGCTCGTTGTCCAGAAGCTCCGTGATCTCCGATTTGACTTCGCAGCCCCGCAGCATGTTCAGGTCGTGGAGATCTTTTTCCCCCAGAAGATCGTCCAGAGGCTTTAGGGAGATGGCCTCCCCTGCCGCAATCAAATCTTCCAACTTGGAAATGTTGGAGCAGGCAATGGGGATCACCTGTTTGCTGTCCCGGACATTCAGCAGACGGTTGCGCAGGGAGAGATCCAGCAATTTCTGGGTCCAGCGCTCCAGCCGTCCGACCCGGTTTTCCGCTGCCTTCAGGGTCGAGAGGTCGATTTCCTGTTGCAGATCCCGCTTTTTCTCCTGGTCCAGCTCGGCCACATGACGCTCCGGCGGCAGAAATTCGATCCCGTTTGTGCTTTGCTTCAGGGGCAGGGGACGGATCCCGCTGTGACGGGCCCGCATGATGTCCACGGCGCATTCAAAGTCCTGGTCAATATTCAGATGCTCGGCCCGGGCCGTGGCCTCCGCCTGGGAAAAGGTGGCATCCGAAGTGACCATGGTGGTCTCGATCACCAGGAACAGATCCAGGTCCACCCGTTTGCGGATGCTCTGCAGATCTTCCATGGGAATGTCCGGGAAATAGTAATCCTCCAGATGGCAGCCCACATAGGCGTGGCCCTTCTGAAGGAGGATGACAGGATGCAGCCCGCATTGCTCCATCACCGAGGCGAAGAGCACACTGGTATCCAGGCACGTTCCCAGACGATATTGGTAGATGGTATCCGCAAAGCGGATTCGCTGTCCCGGCACACAGAAGGAGGCGGCGGGGGTGGCGTAACGGATGCCCCAGGAGTGGATGGCGCGGTAGATGGCCGCACAGAGCGCATAGACATACTGTTTGTCCCGCTGATATCCGGCGAGCGCCGAATTCCCGGTCTCCTTTTCCAGCTCGTCGGCCACCTTCCCCAGCAGATGATTGATCACATCCAGATTGGGGGTCACAAAGGAGGCAATGAGTTCCGGGAAAATCTCCAGGCCCAGCCACTGGTCCGAGGTGAGCGCCTCCACCGGATGATCCCGGTGGGCCAGGACGTTGTCCTCCTGGCGAATTTCCACCGTGAAGACGCCTTTGGTCGCCTCGGACATGCTGGCAAGCAGAGAATAATCCAGGGTAATTCCCAGGTCGTGGAGCGACAGTTCCTCGTTCGCTTTCAACAGCTCCACATGGATGGTCTTCGGCTGGACAATGGGAGGTTCGGAGGAAAATGCGCACGTGAGATTTTTCCAATCCTCCGAGGTGGTATTTTTGAGCTTTAATTCCTGAACAATGGGAAGCGCATTCTGCTGCAGGGAAAGATTCAAATAGCGGACATAGGTAATTTCAAAATCCACCTTCGCCTCTTTCTGGTCTTCTGTCTTCACCGAAGAGGCGGAATCCGTAGTTTCCTCTTTCTGGTCTTCTGCCTGCTCCGAAGAGGCGGAATCCATAGCTTCCTTTTTCTGGTCTTCTGCCTGCTCCGAAGAGGCGGAATCCATAGCTTCCTTTTTCTGGTCTTCTGTCTTCTCCAAAGAGGCAGGATCCATAATTTCTGTTTGATCCGTCATATTTTTGCAGTCAGTAAGGGGAAAAACGGGGCGCGACAAACGAGACGGAGTATAACGTGTTTTCCTGTGATGTCAAGCCCAAAATAATGGCGATAATGAAGGGGGGAATAGAGGCCGTTTCTGCCGCCGGAATTCCTCCTGCTCCCGGGGCAGGATTTGTCCCCAGGGCGGGGGGCTTCTCTCTTTTTCGGTCCTGCTTTGGGGAGAGGCACGGGCTATATTAGCCGAGTTTTCCCTCCTGGGGATTTCCCTTCCCCATTGTTGTTCCTCTCTTCTTCTCTGTCCATGCGCAATTTGGCTTCCTCTCTCCTTCTTCCGGTTTTTGGGCTTTGTTTGATTCTGCTTTCCGCGGGGTGCGGGCATATGCGCACCCAGGAGGAAGTTCTGCCGGTGGTGGCCCGTCGGGTTCAGGGACTGGTGGTGGATGCCCGGCAGAGCGATCCTGCCTGGGAGAGTGCCGTTCCCGTCACGCTGTCGCTGTATGAGGCGGGGAATGGATGCCCGGAGAAGACGGTGGAGGCAACGCAGAAGGAGGCCTGTCCCGTGACGGCCACCATGCGGCTGCTGCATGACGAGAAGAACCTGTATGTGGGGGTCCACGTCCGGAATGACGATGTCTGCTGCCTGACGGAGGAGGACCAGCGCTTCCACTTTTTCCTGGGGGATGTGGCGGAGGTGTTCCTGAAGCCGGCCCAGGCCCTTTGCTATCTGGAGCTGTATTCCACGCCTTCGGCCCGCCGCACCACCTATTTCTTCCCCAGCCGCTCCTGGGGAGGAGAGGATTTCCTGGCCATGCAGTCCCTGATTCCGGAACTGGGGGTGGTAGCGGAGGTGGATGGCACCCTGAATGATTCCTCGGACCGGGATGACGGCTGGTGGGCGGTGATGACCATTCCCAAGGCCATGGTGGAGGAGAAGACGGGGGTTCCCCTGGAATCCGGGCAGCCGTGGCAGATTCTGCTGGCGGGCTACTCCCGTTCCCGCTACCGCACCTTCTGTGTCAACTTCTCCTATCCCCTGCAGCCCGTCCTGAATTTCCACCTCCACGAATACTGGGGCAATTTGGTGCTGGAGTAGTCTCCTGACGGCCTTCTTTTCCCTGGAAGCGCCGGGGGAAAGAAGGAAAATTTGCGGGGCAGTGACTTGCAAACGGAAAGGAGCCGGTTAAATTAACCCCGCGTCCGCCGAAAGGGCGAAAGTCCTGGGGCGTTGACAACCATTTTCCCGGTGGGTTACCCAAGCGGTCAACGGGGGCAGACTGTAAATCTGCTAGCTTTGCTTTCCATGGTCCGAATCCATGACCCACCACCATCTTCCATCCGAAGGCTACAGTATTGGCCTTCGGATTTTTTTTTGATTTCCCCCTTGCCCTGAACCCCTTCTTCCCCCTGCTGTAGAAGAGCGCAAGCCATGGCCAAGCTGACGTATCTGAAATACCGCCGTCCCACCGCCAAGCAATCCCAGGGTGAAGCGGGGCGTCGTCATCTTCTCTGCCGCAGCGTCCTGGAGTGGATGTCCCGCGGGGTGCCGGTTCCGGAGGTGGTGGCGGTGGATGTGCCCACTTCCATGAGCGGGGACAAGGCAGATGTGGTGGGGATCTGGATGGGGCAGAAATCCCAGGGTGGCCGGAAGTATCTTTTTCCCCGGGCCAGCCTGGCGGTGGTCTGCGCCCTGAGCCGGAAGGAATGTTATGCGGCCTGTGTCAATCCGGAGGGGCTGGCCTCGGAGCTTCTCTTCCTGCAGTCGCAGATGGCGTCTTTGGAGGAGAGCATCCGGCAGGAGGAACCCCAGCTGCGGGATGGGCATTTCCTCTTTGAGGAGTATGCGGAGTGGAACTACGAGGCATCCCGGAATCCCAGGTACCAGGCGTGCCGGCAGCGTCGTCAGGAAATCGAGCATCTCCTGTACCATGGGACACGGATGGAACGGATTGCCCAGGCCGGCGTGGCCAACTTCCTGTATCTGGCCATTCCCGAAGGCGTGGTCTTCGTGGAGGAAGTGATGCCCCAGTGGGGCGTGATCACCGTCGGGCCGGAGGGGGAGGCGAGAGTGGCCCGGAAAGCGCCGGAGCAGAAGCTGCGGGGAAAGGCCCTGGAGCACCTGACCCTCCAGGCGGCGGTGCGCAATACCCTCTATCTCCATGCTGGATTCGGCCTGGCCACGGCGCTGCGGCATCCCAAAGCCTGAGGCTTCCCAGGCCACCACCGAAAAGCCTTCCGGAGTTCTGCCTCCCTTCCCCTCTGATCTCCGGCGGGGCGGATTTCCCGTGGAATGAAACGGTGATTTGAAAAATTCTGGTGGGAGGATGTTACATTATGGGGCTTTGTGTCCCTTTCCTGGTGGAAGGGGTGGTTTTGGCGCAGCATGCCGTAGGGGAGCATCCCGTCCCGCGTCCCTTTGGATGTTCTCCTTTTTTTGTGTGGTGGTGATCATTCGTTTTTTCCTTTAGCAGCGAGCATGATGGAGAAAAGAAAGAAGAAGAATGTAGGGCACGTGGTGAAGGATTACGTAGGCGAGCCCAATACGCCGGAGATGGTGTTGGAGCAGAGTGCGGCCCGCCGGAGCCGTCGTCCTTACGGGGGCAATGCCCGGAATGCCCGTCGTCGTCTCCTTTCCGTGGGGTTGAAGATTTTTGCGGAGAAGGGGTATGAGCGTGCGCGGATCCGGGAGATTTGCGAAGTCTCCCACAGCAACCTTGCCTCAGTGAACTACTATTTTCGGGACAAGGCGGGGTATTACCAGGAAGTGCGGGAGTATGCCCAGGCGCTGCGTCTTCAGGAGATCCAGAAGCTGTTGAAGGCGAAGAACAAGGATCCCTGGGATGCCCTTTCCCGTCACATAGGGACCCTGGTGGGCTATTCCTACGATGACGACATGTTCTATGCGGCCTGGATGGCGCTTCGGGAATTTCTGGAGAATCCGGAGGATGACGAGGATCCCCAGGCTCAGGCTCCCCGGATCGCCTACGAGGCCAGGATCCGGGATCTGCTGATCCGGATCCTGGGGGACAAGGCCTCGGAGCAGAACGTCGCCCTTCTCCATTACACCTATGCCTCCCTCTGTTTCTTCCTGCTTCTGGAGTCCCCCCGCTTTGGGCGCTGCCAGGAGAATCCTCTCCAGGTGAAACCCTGGCACACGGCGGAGCAGCTGCGGGATCACATCATGGGGATTGTGCGCTACACCGTGGAGCACATGGCCGTTGCCGAGGCGCCCCTTTCCCCCGCCTCCCCGGAGGCATAGGCGCGTCGGGCTGTCGATTCCTGCTGGTGTCTTTTCCGGGGGAGGGCTCCCTTTGGGAGGAAACCCAGGATGCCAGCACAATTTTCCCCTCCCTTTCCCGTTCTTTGCGGAAACGTCTACGACACCCTTACGAGCTATGCGTATCTCTCTTCTCTCCTGCCTTCTGACCTTTTTCCTGATTCCGCTCCTGGCCGGTGCCCCTCTGAAACTCACCCTGGAGGAGGCGCAGAAGATCGCCCTGGAGCAGAATCCCACCCTGGCCCAGGTCCAGGCCTCCCTGGACAGCGCCCTGGCTACCTGGGAGAGCGCCCGCAGCGCCTATCTTCCCTCCCTGGATGCCACGGCCGGCATCACCCGGCGCCGGGATGCGGCCACCAGACCCACCCGGGACTACGATAACAACACCCTCTACGAGGCCGGACTCTCCGCCTCCTACCTGGTCTTCGATGGCTTTGCCCGCCGCTACCGCCTCCTGGCCGCCCAGCTGGGGCAGGACATGGCCGTGGCAGACTGCGATGACGCCCGGCGGCTTCTGGAGGAGCAGGTCTCCTACGCCTTCTACCAGGTCCTCCAGGCCCAGAACACCATGGAGATCCGGCAGCAGGACGCCGCCTTTAACCGCCAGCTGGAGGAGGATGCCCGGAAGAAGTACGAGTATGGCACCGCCAAGCTGTCCGAGGTGTTGAATTTCCAGTATCAGGTGCAGTCGGCGGAGGCGGACACCATCGTGGCCCGCAACTCCTGGAAGACGGCCTGGGTGGCCCTGGGGGCTTTGCTTTCCGTGCAGGAGGAGCAGATCTGGGCGAACATGGAGCTGGTTCCTCCGGTGGAGAAGGAGCTGGCGGAGGAGTTTCCGGCCATCGGGGCTGTGATGGACTATGCCCTGGCCCATCGTCCCGATCTTGAGAATGCCCGCCGTCAGGTGGAGAGTGCGGAGTTGGCGGTGAAGGAAGCCAAGGCCCAGTGGTTCCCCCAGGTGAACGCCTTTGCCAACTACGGCTTCAGCCGGGATCATTCCGCCCACTTCAACCGTCACTATGACCGCACGGTGAATTTCGGCCTTACCGCCTCTTGGAATCTCTTTGACGGCGGGAATACCCAGGCCACCATCCGGCTGGCGGAGGCCAAACTGCTCTCCAGCCAGAAGGGACTGGCGGCCCAGGAGGACACCTTGAAGTCGGAGGTGCGTCAGAGCTACGTTTCCCTGCAGGCGGCCGTGGAGGTGCTGAAGAAGGAGAACAGTCTCCTGGAAGTGGCCACCCGAATCCGGGATCTGGTCCGGGAAGAGTATCTGGGCGGCACCGCCACCATTACCCGTTTGAACGAGGTGCAGACCAATCTGACCAACACCTCCCTGGCCCGCTCCAATGCCTGGATCTCTGTGCTGACGGCCCAGGAAAAGCTCTATTCCGTCACGGCTGGGTATCGTCTGCCGTAACCGAAGGGGAATCCCCTCCTCCCTCTCTCCCTTCTCCGGGATGACTTGCCTTCCCGAAGGGAAAAGAGGGGGGAAATCCTGCCTGCCGGGGACCAGGCCCCCCTCCTGAGGAAGCCCTCTCTTTTCCTTCCTCAGGGGAAGGTCCCTTCATCCTAGTTGCATTCTGCACACATTGTCATGAAGAGAACCTCGTTGTTTCCTGTGGTCCTGGGGGTTGTGGTTATCCTTGGCGTATCCTTCTGGGGGGCGCGTCGGATATCCGCCGCCCGGGAGGAGGCCCAGCGGAAGCAGGCCGGCACCCGAAGCGCCGCCGTCCCGGTGCGTACCGCCCGGGTGGAATTGGGGGAAGTGCGTAATGTGCTGACCTTCAACGGAGATGTGGAGGCCATGCGCTCCGTGGATCTCCAGGCAAAGGTCTCCGGACGTCTGCTGGCCCTGGAGCTGGAGGATGGCACTCCCGTGGAGGAGGGCACTCCCGTGAAGCAGGGGCAGCGCATTGCCCTGCTGGACGGGCGGGAATATCATGCGGCCCAGTCCGCCGCCAAGGCCGCCTGCTCCGTGGCCCAGGCTTCCCTGGCTTCCGCCCAGGCCGTGGTTCTGCAGCGAAAGGCCTCCCTGGCCTCCGCCCAGGCGAATCTGGAGGACAAGCAGAGGGAGTTTGAGCGGATGAGCGGCCTGGTGGCCCAGCAGGCGGGAACCCAGCAAAGTCTGGATCAGGCCACCACGGCCCTGGCCCAGGCCCGGGCGGAGGAACAGGCGGCCCAGGCTCAGGTGGAGGCGGGGGAAGCCGCTCTGGAGCAGGCCCGCGCCGCCTTGGAGCAGGCCCGCGCCGAGGAGGAGAAGGCCAATCTGGATGTGCTGGAGACCATTGTCTGCGCTCCCATGGACGGCGTGGTGAGCCGGCGCCATCTGGATCCTGGTGTCCAGGTGACGGCTTCCACGCCTCTGGTCACCATTCTCTCCATGGACACCGTGAAGGTGGTGATCTCCGTGCCGGTGAACCGGCTTTCCCAGGTGGTTCCCGGCGTCACCCGGGCCACCCTCCGCAGCCCCGCCAATCCCCAGGAGGTGGTCACCTGCCTGGTGGAGAAGATACATCCCGCCGTGGACAGCGTCACCCGTACGGCCCAGGTGGAGCTCCGGGTGCCTAACCAGCGGCGGGAGGACGGTACCTACCCCTTCCTGCCGGGCATGTATGCCACGGTGGAGCTGCTCCTGGAGGAGAAGTCGGGGATTGTCACGGTGGATGTCTCTTTGCCCATCCGGAATGTGGACCGGCAGCTGGTCTTTGTGTGCCAGGGGGATGATACTGTGCGGGCGGTGCCCGTGACCCTGGGGCTGACCACCGGCGGCCGGGTGGAAGTGCTGGAAGGCCTGCAGGAGGGGGACGAAGTGGTGGTGCAGGGACAGCACCGGCTGACGGACGGCTCCGCCATCCGGCGGATCGCTCCGGTGGAGGAAATCTCCGGCGACGGGGAGCAGGACAAGGAGTAAACGGCCATGTCTCTTCCCGAATTCGGCGTACGCCGCCCCATCGCCACGGGCATGCTTTTTTTGGCAATGCTGGTGCTGGGTCTGGTCTGCTTCCAGCGGCTGGGCCTGGACCTGATGCCGGAAATCGAACCCACCCGGGTTACGGTGATGACCACCTGGGAGGGAGCCTCCGCCGAGGATGTGGAGGCCAAGGTCACCCGGGTCCTGGAAAAACGCCTGGGCTCCGTGGCAAACCTGGACGAAATCCGCTCCACTACCTCCGAGGGAATCTCCAACATCTCCTGCACCTTCACCTGGGGAACCAACCTGGATGAGGCCTCCAATGACGTGAGAAGCAAGGTGGACATGGCCGTGTCCAGGCTCCCCGACGATGTGGACACCCCCACCATCTTCAAGTTCGACTCCGCCGACATGCCCATCATGCTCATCGGCGTCACCGCCAAGGAGTCCCTGGAGCATCTCTACGACATCATCGATGACGAGGTGGCCCAGCCCCTGCAGCGGCTGGACGGCGTGGGGTCCGTGGATGCCCACGGCGGCCTCCAGCGCCAAATCTCCGTCATCCTCTCCCGGGAGAAGCTGGCCGGCTACGGCCTGACCCTGGACGACATCGAGGAGGCCATCGCCCGGGAAAACCGGACGCTGCCCGCCGGCAGCCTGAAAATCGGCACGGTGGAATACACCATCCGGGTGCTGGGAGAATTCTCCGATCCGGAACAGGTGGCCGACATTCCCATCCTGCGGCGGGACGGCTCCCTCCTGCGCATCCGGGATGTGGCGGAGGTGCAGGACAGCTTCGAGGAAGTGAAGCAGTATGTGGAGACCATGGGCCGCAGCGGCATGATGATGATGGTGCAGAAGCGCACCGGCGCCAACACCGTGGCGGTCTGCCAGGCCGTCCGGGAGGAGCTGGATCGCCTGAAGGCCACGCTGCCCCAGGATATCCAGTTCTACGTGGTCAACGACTCCTCCACCTTTATCACTCAGTCCATCGCCAACGTACGGGGAACGGTGCTGTGGGGCGGACTCTTCGTGATTCTGGTCTCCTTCTTCTTCCTCCGGAATCTCCGCTCCTCCCTGGTCATTGTCTTCACCATCCCCTTCTCCCTGATCATCGCCTTCACCTTCATGTTCTTCATGGGGTGGACCATCAACATGATCAGCCTCTCCGCCCTGGCCATCGCCATCGGCATGGTGGTGGACAACGCCATCGTGGTGCTGGAGAACATCACCGCCCACATCTCCCGGGGTGTCCGGGTGCGGGAGGCCTCCATGTTCGCCGCCTCGGAGGTGGGCCTTTCCCTGCTGGCCTCCACCGCCACCACCATCTGCGTCTTCTTCCCCATGGTCTTCGTCCAGGGCGCCACGGGCATCATCTTCAAGCAGCTGGGAGGCCTGGTGACGGCCACGCTGCTGGCCTCCCTCTGCTGCGCCTTGCTGCTGACGCCCATGCTCTCCAGCCAGCTGCTTTCCCCGCCCCCGTCCCCCGGGAAGGAGGGCAAGGGGAGCCTGGCCCGGCGCCTCTACGGATTCTCCGAGGGCATCTTCCTGGCCATTGAGGCCGCCTATGGTCGCCTGCTGGGAGTCTGCCTTCGCCATCGCCGCACCGTCCTGCTCCTGGGGACGGCCCTGCTGGGATGCGCCCTGCTGACCATTCCCTTTGTGGGAACGGAGTTCACCCCGGACCAGGACACCGGCGAGATGGAGATCCAGTTCCAGTTGCCGGTCTCCACCCGTCCCGAGGTGACGGCCCAGACGGCCCGCCGCATCACCGCCCTGGCCTACCAGAAGGAGCAGGAGCTGCTGTCCACCCGGTATGCGGGAAAGGGCATTGCTCCGGCATCGGACGGAACGCCCCGGGAGAGCGCCATCCGCTTCAGCAACTGGCGCGCCGGCCAGTCCGGCCGCGGCAGCGGGGGCAGCCATGCCGGCCGGGTGAACGTGAAGCTGCTGGAGCGGGAGTATCGTCCCTACTCCTCGGCGGAGCTGGGCGAGACCATTTTGCGGGAGCTGCGGGGCTGGCCGGAGCTGGACCGGGTCTTCCTCTCCACCTCCAACCGCCTGATGACCATGATGATGGGGGGCTCCAACGAGAAACCCATCATCGTCAAGGTGCTGGGCTACGACCTGGAGGAGTCCCTGAAGGTGGCCCAGCGCATCCGGGAGATGGCTCTGGAGACTCCGGGAGCCGTGGATCCCAACATCACCTTCGACAACGGAAACCGGGAAGTGGTCATCCGGATTGACCGGGACATGGCCTCCGCCCTGGGGGTGGATGTGAACAGCATCGTCTCCGCCATCCGCACCCTCTTCTACGGAAATGCCGCCACCGAATACCGGGAGGCGGAGGACGAATACGACATCTTTCTCCAGCTGGGGGAGGGGGAACGGCGCACCATCAACGACCTGATGAATTCCGAAGTGACGGCCAACGGACGGCGCTACCGGCTGGATGCCCTGGCCACCATCACCGAGGAACTGGGCCCGGTCTCCATCACCCGCGTGGGACAGGAACGGTGCGTCAGCCTCCAGATCGACATCTACGGACGCTCCCTGGGCGAGGTCTGGCGGGAATTGAAGGCCACCATGGACAAGGAGCTGGTGCTACCCCAGGGGATCAGCCTGGATTACGACGGGCAGATCAAGGAGCAGGGAAAGTCCTTCGGGGACCTGAGCCTGATGCTGGTGCTGGGCATCATCCTGGTCTACATGGTGATGGCCGCCCAGTTTGAGTCCCTGCGCTCTCCCCTGGTGGTGCTCTTCTCCATCCCCTTTGCCGGCGCCGGCGCCGTCTTTGCCCTGGGCCTCACGGGGATGACCCTGAACATGATGAGCTTCATCGGCCTGATCATGCTGGTGGGCACGGTGGTGAACAACGCCATTATCCTCATCGATTCCATCGACCTCCGCCGCGCCAGGGGCGAGGGAATCTGGGATGCCATCACCCACACCGGACGCTCCCGCCTGCGCCCTGTCCTCATGACCACCATGACCACCGTCTGCGGCATGTGCCCCATGGCCATATCCAATTCCACAGGAAGCGAATTGTGGAGCCCCCTGGCGGTCTGCATCATCGGCGGACTCCTGCTCTCCACCCTGGTCACCCTGGTCTTCATCCCCGTCCTCTATTCCTTCTTCCTTAAGGAGAAACAGTCATGAAGATGGTCCTTGTGGTCTATAATATTTCCGTGGAGGAGGAGGTGCAGGAGGTCCTGCGGAAAGCGGACGTGCCCTGCTTCACCCAGTGGCCCCGGCTGCTGGGTAAGGGAGTCTCCACTGGTCCCCGGATGGATACCAGCGTCTGGCCCGGCGCCAACTCCGCCCTGATGACGGTGGTGGAGGATGCCAAGGCCCGGGAACTCCTCCAGGCCTTCCAGCATCTCCGGGAAGGGGAGGCCGCCCGGGAAGGGGTCAAGGCCTTCCTCCTCCCGGTGGAGGCCATGACCGGCGATTGCTGACCGCCCCTCCTCCCCGCCACGCCTCTTGTCTTCCCACGTCTTCCCCCCCTCTCTCCCCGACCTAGATACGCCATGCAGATTCTTGTGGCACGACATCTCTTCGACGCCGACGGAAAAGCTCTCCGGGAACTCCGGGCCATCGCCGGCGCCGCCTGCCGCCGCGGTCATGGCGTCACCTTGCTTACCTCCTCCGAGGAGCTGGAGGATGTGGTGCCGAGGGGGGTGGAGGTGGTGCTGGCGCCCCGCAGCCGCCGGGGATTTCTCCAGCGGCTGGCGCTGATGCTGCGGGAGGGCGGTCCCCACCGGGTCTCCCTGGGATTGGAACCCCTTCCCGGCGTAGACTACTGCCTCCCCGGAGAACTGCTTCTCCAGACGGAACCCGCCTCGGAGGCGACCTCGCTGGCCCTGAACCAGGAGAAGTTCCTGCGCCGCCGCCTCCTGCAGCAGGTCTTCCGCAACCCCTCCGCCACCAGAATCTTCTTCACAGGCCCCCTCCAGGAACGCACCCTCCTGACCGGCTATGGCGTCCCCCTCCCCCGACTCCGGGGACTGCCTCCCTGGATGGATGATCTCCTGGAGGAGCCCGATCCCACGCCCCAGGATGTGGCGCTGATGCGACAGGCCTATGGCTGCCAGGAGGAGGGGACGATC
This sequence comes from Lentisphaeria bacterium, assembly GCA_016302315.1. GTDB lineage: Bacteria > Verrucomicrobiota > Lentisphaeria > Oligosphaerales > Oligosphaeraceae > UBA1724. The sequence goes on along the minus strand of JAEDNW010000024.1, from coordinate 5,940 downwards.
CTCATCCTGCAACCCGCCGCCGACTGGCGCCAGGGAGGGGTGGACCGCTCTCTGGAGGCCCTGGCCATCCTGCCCCCCTATCTCCGGGAACGGTGCCGCTTCCTGGTGGCCGGCGAACCCAGCCCCCAGGGACTGGCGCTCCTCCAGGAAGCCTCCCGGGCCCTGGGCTTCCCCGAGGGACAGCTCCGCTATCTCCCCACCCTCCAGCATCGGAAGTGCCTGATGATGGCGGCGGATCTTCTCCTTACTCCCGCACGGAACGACTACGGAAGCATGCTCCTGGGAGACGCCCTCCAGTGCGCCCTCCCGGTCCTGTGCACCAGCGCCTGCGGACTCTCCCCCCTGGCCTCCGCCGCCGGATGCCCTGTCCTCCAGGCGCCCTTTGACCAGGAACTCCTCAACGAAAGCCTCGCCTGGCTTCTGCCTTCCCTAAAACCCCTCCGGCAGCGCCTCCGTCAGCAGCGGGAGCGGATGCCCCAGGATCAGCACTCCTGGGGAGAAGGGGTGCTGGAATGTCTGGAGGAGGAGGCGCCTCCCCCTGTGCCGCCCATGCACCTGGTTCAGGAGGCATTGCGGGAGCATGGGCGTCAGGTGGAGAAGCGCACGGCCCTGAAGATGGACCGGAAACGGCGCATTTCCCGGTGCCGTCTATCCAGCGGAGAGCGCCTGGTGGTCAAGGAGTTCCGGAAGTGCCATTTCTGGGAGGGGGACCGTCATGCCCGCCGGTGTCGGATCAGCACCGGGAGGATGCTGGGCTTCACTCCCCAGATCCGGGCAGGGGGAACCCTGGAAGGAAGCGACAGCACTTTCCTGCTCATGGAGGACTGCGGCCAGGGGAATTTCTTCGGCACGGAATATGCCCGCCGCCCGGATGCGGAGGAACTCTACGCCGCCTGCGGCAGACTCCTGGCGGATCTCCACCACGCCGGCATCTTCCATCTGGATACCAAGCCCGCCAATTTCGTCCTGAATCAGAACTGCCGGGGAGAATGCCCCTATCCCGTCTGCCTGGTGGACTGCGATCATGTCCGCCTCCTCTCCCTCCCTATGCCCAGGAAGGCCCGCCTGAAAAATCTGGCCCAGTTCCTGGTGGGCACGGGAAGACTGGCCCGGGAGGACGAGGCGCTGTGGCTCCGCTGCCTCCGCGCCTTCCAGGAGGGCTATGCCCATGCCTCCCTGCTTCCCCCCGACGCCTTGCAGCGGCTCTGGGATGACCTCTGGAAAAGCCTGGAAGCCGGGGCCCGGGTGGAGTATACCCTCCCCCGAAAGTGCAAGGGGGAAGACTTGCAATTCCTGCGGAGCCACTTACATTAGCCGATGTTTCCGAAACTAAAAGGTCTCGCCGGAAGGATAGAGGATTTCCGGCAGGATGGATGTTCTGGGCGGGTGTAGCATAATGGTAATGCACTGGCTTCCCAAGCCAGCTACGTGGGTTCGATTCCCATCACCCGCTCCATTCATTTTCCATGGCACCCCGCGGGGAAACGAATGAATGCCGGCTAGATGACGCGGCTCCGCTATGGGGCCCCGGCCCCGGCCTCCCCTATTTCCTCCCCCTGGGACAAGATTTATTCTGCAGGCAAGGCTTGAGCCTGCCCCCTTCTCTCCCTCCTCTTTCCCGCGTCTGCACCCCATAGGGGCGCCTTTACTGGAAAAAGCAAGACAGAGTCGCCACCATGAACAAGAAACTCAAGGTCGCCCAAATCGGCTTCGGTGCCATCGGGCGTGTCCACGCCGCACAATACGCAGACCAGCCGGACTGCCAGCTTGTCGCCATCGTGGACATCTGCCCCAGCCAGTTCCGGGGAATCGCCTCCGTCCTGGGGAAGGAGCTGGCCCGGCGGGTGAAGAGATACGCCACCTTCGAGGAGATGATGGAGCGGGAGAGGCCGGACATGGTGGACATCTGCCTGCCCACCGACCTCCACGAGAAGATGGCCATCCAGGCCATGCGGGCAGGATGCCATGTGCTCTGCGAAAAGCCCATGGCCCGCTCCCTGGAGGAGGCGGACCGCATGATGGCCGTGGCCAAGGAGACAGGCAGGAAGCTGATGATTGCCCAGTGCCTTCGCTTCGACCCCGTCTACGAGGGCTTCCGCAAGGCCCATCTCTCCGGAAAATACGGGCGGCTCCTGCGGCTCTCCGCCGCCCGCCTCAGCCATTTCCCCCACCGGAAGCCCGAAAACTGGTATGTGGAGGCCAAGCGCTCCGGGGGAGCCATCCTCGACCTTCATCTCCACGACACGGATTTCCTCCTCTCTCTCCTGGGGACCCCCAAGGCCGTCTCCACCACCGGAATCGTCCCCGAACCCTCCCTGGGAGTCATGGAAAGCCTGACCCAATACGACTTTGGAGAGGACGGCCCCCTGGTCGCCGCCGAGGGCTCCTGGATGCGGGACAAGTGGTCCTGCTGGCTGGCCGGCGTCTACGAAAAGGCCACCCTCTTCCTCCAGGGCGCCAACCTCACCATCGCCTCCTATGAGGAGGGCAGGAAGCCCGTGGTCAAGGACCTGCTCACCGGACGCCACAACGGATACTGGGAGGAAATCGCCTACCTGGCCAAGTGCATCCTCCAAAACCGGGAACCGGAACGCTGCCTCCCCGCCAGCACCCGGGAATCCCTCCGCACTGCTCTGGAGGAGACCCGCTCCGCTCAGCAGCAGGGCCGGAAAATCTCTCTGGCGTAGTCCCTCGTCCGCCCCATGGTCTGGAGATGGCGCCGTCGGCAGGAGTGCTCCCCCCGGGGAACCACCGCGTCCTCCGAAAACGCCTCCCCCCTCTCCCCCCAGGCCGCCAGGGCTTCCCTGGGCCGCCGGGGCGAGCAGGTCACCCGGGATTTCCTTCTGAATGCCGGATACCGGGTGCTCTGCCAGAACTGGGTGGCTCCCCATCATCGGGGAGAGCTGGATCTGGTCTGCCAGGATGAGGCGGGGACCCTCTGTTTTGTGGAGGTCAAGACCCGCAGAAGCCGGAGTCGCCTGGCCGGGGAGCGCCCCGTTCCCCTGGAGGCCGTCACCCCCGCCAAGGAACAGCGTCTTCGCCGGGCGGCGGCGGACTACCTGCGGGCCCTGGGCCATGTCCGGGTGCCCTTCCGCTTTGATGTGGTGGAAGTCTGGGCGGATGCCCAGGGGCGTCCTTGCCTCCTCCGGCACTGGCCGGACCTGTTGCCGGGCCGGCCTTCCTTCCCGCAGGAAGAAGAAACCGGGGAATCCTAAGGGGATTTTCCGGGAAATCCCTTCCCGCTTGTCACGCTCTTTTCATCCCTTTCGGGCCGTTGCCCGCCTTTCTTGGGAAATTTCTTCCCAGGAGAGGGGGTGCGTCTGCCTGAAAAAAACACAGAAAACCTTTCTCCGAGAGGGGATGGATTGTCCGTTCCCCTCCGGAAAAGGGCAGAAGCCTGGATTTGCGGAAACAGGAGAATCCGCATCCCAAGAGCCAGGAGGTTTCCCTTGCCTGTGATCCATGCAGGGAAACATTCCGGGACTAGGAGGCGGAAAATCCGGTTCTGCGGATGCAGACACAAGAAAAATCGGAAGCCATGGATGGTGTTTCCCGCTTCGGGTACCATGCCTGTCGCCCTTGTCTTCCCTGGGGCTATGCCGGGAAAGAGGGGCACCGCACGGTCCCCGGAAAAGAAAACGCAGTCTGTGACCTCTCCGGAAAACCAAAAAGAAAAACCCGAGAATTCGGCCCGCCCTGGCCAAGGAATCGCGGCGTGCGCCGAGGTATCCCTCCCCACAACGACTATGGCACAAAAATCCCAGCAACTCGCCCTGTTGATCGACTATGACAACTTGATGGGCTTCAACGGCAAAGTGGATGGCGACCTGAATCGCAACTATTCCCACCAGGATGTGGTGGCCTACCTGGAGAGCCACTACGGCCCCGTGGTCTACTGCAAGGCCTACGGCGACTGGAGCGGTCCCCGCACCCGCCACACCATTACCGACCTCGCCAAGGCCGGCGCCGAAATGCAGTTCATCCCCCGGGTGACGGGCTCCACGCTTCGCATCCCCGGCTGCGCCGCGGTCTGCATGGGACTGGATGCCATGGAGGAAATCCAGCGCAACCCCGCCCTGGGCGGCGTGGTCTTCGGCACCAATGACCTGGCACTCCTCCCCTTCGTGAGCCGCATCCGCGCCATGGGAAAGAGCGTCTACATCCTGGGACCCGAGGCGGCCAGCGCCGCTGCCCTCACCCGGGTGGCCGATGAATTCATCACGGCGGCGGACAACAGCCCCATCCGCACCAAGGCCTCCAACGCCTCCGACAAGTCCCAGGTGCTCTACACCATCAAGTCCATCCTGGTGAACGGGGAACTGCCCCTGACCCAGCTGGAGGAAAAGGTGATGGCCGCCATGCCCGAATTCGCCCCCGGCGACTTCGCCTGCGCCAATTTCGAGGAGTTCCTTCGCAACATCGCCAACACCACGGTGAAGCTCACCAAGGGCGAAGACGGCTCCCTCACGGTGGGCCTGGGCAATTGCCACAATGCTTCCCAGTACACCGATGAGGAGCTCCAGAGCTTCGACCTGGCCCAGTATATGCAGGCCACCCGCTGGCACATCACCGACGGCGACATCCGGGACAAGGTGCTCCACAACATCTACATCATCTTCTCCGAAAAGGGACGGGAGATGACCAACGAGGAACTGCGGAACACGGTGGATCCCGACCACATCGTGGAGGATCGCCCCTGGCAGGGAACCATCTGGTCCCTGATCTTCGGCGCCTGCCTCTGGGAAAATCCCAAGAGCTCCAACCACGCCCAGTGCCGCCGGCTCCTCTCCCTCTTCCGCACCGTGACCAGCGAGGACGACTTCCTGGTGCGCTACTACACCAGCCTCTTCAAGAAGGCCTATGAGGACCGCCCCAACATCACGCCTCAGATGTGCGCCGAGCTGATGCATCCCGAGAACGTGGAGGGAGCTCTTCCCCTCTTCGAGCGGGTTTTCGAGAATCTCCGCAATCCCATGGTGCTGAAGACCCCTGGCGCGGCCAGAAAGTAGGGTTTTTGCCTGGAATCTCAGGGAAGGGGCTCCCCTGCCGGAACCCCTTCTCCCCTTCTCCTCCCTGTCTCTCCGGAATGGCAAGGCCCTCCGGGGGATGGGGAGGATTCGTTTTCCCGGCTCCCTCCCCAAAGAATGACCATGCCCCAAGGCCATCCCTTCCTACTCTCCTGCCCCCAGGAGGAATACGACGCCCTGGCGCCGGAATTCCGCAGGGAACTGGAGGCCGCCTTCCAGGCCTATGGCAGGAAATGCCCCGGGGAACCTCCCTGGAGAATTACCTCCGGACGCCGGACCTTGAGGCAGCAGGCGGAGGAGATGGCTTCCATGACTCCGGAGCAGCTCCGGGGACTCTACGGCCAGAAGGGCATCCCCTCCTACGTGGAGGAACTCATCCGGGCCATGCCTCTTACCCCGGAAACCGCATACCAAATCCTCGCCCACCGCTCCGAAGGCTATATCTCAAAACATCTCTTCGGCGCCGCGGCGGATGTGGCGCCGGATTCCGTCCGAAAACCGGAGATCTTCCGGCAACTCCTCCAGGAACAGGGACTCCTCCTCCTGGATGAACGCTCCCGGGGAATCCCCTGCTTCCATATCTCCTGCCCCCAGATTGAAAGACAGATCATTCGGGAGTAAGAATTGTTATAACATACTGAATACAAGTATGTTATGATATATGTCGGAAGTTCCCCGCTTGCGGGGGACACAGGGGGTATCCTCATGAACCCCGTTTACGGGGGGGGGCATCTACCCCATGGGTGGAGCGAAGCGTGAACCCATGGGGGCAAGAATGTATCCAGGAGGGGGGCTCGGGGGTATCCCCCGCTTTTAGCGCTGTCACCATCCACCCAAAACCCCGCCCTGCGGGGTGACAGGATCGCTAGACGGGGGTGGAGGCCGGGTTCATCCCGGCCGGGAACCCCCGGGG
>JAEDNW010000023.1:0-22352 GCA_016302315.1 Lentisphaeria bacterium | reverse complement strand
TTTTTTTTGCCCATGGTCCCCCGGGTTCTGGGGAAAACATGGCGCGCCTACCCCCCGGGGGGTCCCGGCCGGGATGAACCCGGCCTCCACCCACGGGGTAGACGGGCCTCCCACCCCGTAAACGGGGTTCATGAGGATGCCCCCTGCCCCCAGAGGGGGTTCCGTCAAAGCGGGGGAATCCCCCGTGCCCCCGGTTCCGGGAATAATCTTGCCACCCCCGGGGGTTGGTGATATGTCGTGAGTTTTACCGGAGGATTCCGGTGCGGAATCCGGCGATTTTCCAGCGCAACTGGGCGTTGGCCCATTGGGCGAGGAGTTCGTGGGCGGTGCTGGCGGGGGCCTTGGCCAGGGAACGAATTTCCTGGTCTGTGGCGTGGAAGAGGAGGATTCTGGCCTTTTGAGCGTCTCCTTCGCAGACCTGGGTCAGGGTGCGGAGGGCCTTGGCGAAGGTTGCCCTGGTGTGACAGTGGCGCAGAATCAGGAATAGTGCGGTGAGGAGAAGAGGGAGCCAGTTCAGGAAGAGGGGGAGATTCGGGGCGCAATAGGGGAGGGCGAACTGTCCCAGAAGAAGGAGGAGACAGGAGCCCAGGAAGAGGTAGGAGTCCCCCTGGCTATGCATAATGCCTCCCCAGGCCCGTCGGAAGGCGGAGTGAGAGGTCTGGTAGGCGAAATGCTCCTCGAAGCATTGGGAGTTGAGGCCCGCGCGGGCCACATGGCAGAGTTCATGGGCCATCAACTCTTCCCGGGAGAAGAGGAAGGTCCGCCTTCTTTCCCGCAGGCGTTCGTTGACGATGAAGACCGTGAAGAGGTCGGGAGGCCAGGAATAGGTGCATCCCCCGAAGAGCCATCCCATGGCCGGGGTCTGGAAGAATCCCGGGACCCAGTCGCACTGGAAGCCATAGAGAGCGCGGGTGCGGTGCCCCGCCTCCTCCAGCACATTCCTCGGGATGGCCTGGGTCTGTTTCAGCGTGAGGCCGTCCAGGGTGCATTCTCCGACTTCCCGGAGGCCCGTTTCGCATTCCTCCCGCTTTTCCCGGAGGGTCTCCAGGCGTTGGGCAAAGGCCGCTCCATCCTCGTCCACGGCGGGGAAGAGTCCGCATTTGTCCCATTGCGTCAGGGTGGGCAGATCCTCCTGCCGGAGGCGCTGCCGTTCCGGATTGTCCAGTCTGGGAATCATGTCCAGGGGGGGAAACACAAACTCCCCCGGACGGGAGGTGGGGCTATTGCCATGTCCGGGGGAGGGGGAGTGGAGGGATTCCGGCGAAGGGGCGGGAATCCCGGGAATTTCGGGGGAAGGTGGGGGATCAGCCGCCCAGCTTGTCGATCATCTTCACCAGGGGGGCGAAGAGGGCGATGACGATGGTACCGATGACCAGAGCCAGGAACATGATCATCAGAGGCTCGATGAGGGCGGTAAGGCCTTCCACGGCGCGGTCCACTTCTTCCTCGTAGACGGCGGCCACACGGTTCAACATGTCGGGGAGGGCACCCGTCTCTTCACCGACCTCGATCATGGAGCAGAGCATCAGGGGGAAGAGGCCGGACTTTTCCAGGGGTTTGGTCATGCCTTCACCTTCCTTCACGGCGTCATGGACAGTGTCGATGGCCCGGGCGAAAAGCTCATTGCCGGCGGTGTCCCGGACAATCATCAGGGCGGAGAGGACGGCCACGCCAGAGCCCATGAGGGTTCCCAGGGTTCGGGCGAATCGGGCGCAGATGTTCTTGACCACCAGACCGCTGATCATGGGAATCTTGATACACATCAAGTCCCATAGGAAGGTGCCGATTTTGGTTTTCAGGAAGAGCTTCAGCACCACGATGATGCCGATGAAGCACAGGAACACCGTCAGGAAGTGGTGCTGCATGGCATAGGAGCAGTTGATGACGAACTGGGTGATGCCGGGCAGGGTCTCGCCGGGAAGCATTTCCTCGAACATGGCGCCGAACTTGGGGACGATGAAGATCATCAGACCCGCCGTGATACCCATGGCCATCACCAGAACGGCGATGGGGTAGACCATGGCGGACTTCACCTTGCCGGCGATGCGCTGGGCCTTTTCCATGAATTCCGCCAGACGGTTCAGCACGATTTCCATGGCACCGGAGGCCTCACCGGCGCGGATCATGGAGACATACAGCTTGTCGAAGGACTTGGGATGGACGGCCAGGGCTTCGGAGAAGGTGGAACCGCCTTCCACGGAGTCCGCCAGGCTTCCCATGACCTTGTAGAGGGCGGGCTGGACGCCCTTGGCTTGGCGCTGCAGGGTGCGCAGGGCACGGACCAGAGGCAGACCGGCCTCCAGCAGGGTGGCCAGCTGACGGGTGGCGGTGCACAGCTGCTTCCGGGGCACCTTGGGCATGCCGAAGAGGGATCCGGCGCCGGCGCCCGCGCCCTTGGCCTTCTGACCGCCGCCAATGGTGGTGAGGCTGGTCAGGGACAGGGCCTGGTTCTTCAACTGAATGGTTGCCGCCTGCTCGTCTTCCGCCTCAATGATTCCTTTGCGGAGCTTGCCGTCGGCGTCGTATGCGGTGTATTGAAATTTTGCCATGGAAGTGGCTTCTCCGGGCTATTGGCGTTTGGCCGACTGGTTCAGGGAGTTCTTGTTGGTTTGCAGCAGATCGTGGATCTTCTGGACCACGCCCTCGGCGTCGCGGCACTTGGTGATCAGGTCTCCGTAGGAGATCTTGCCCTGGCTGTAGAGCTGGATCAAGTGGGAGTCCAGGGTGTTCATTCCGTATTTGGCACCGGTTTGGATATCGGAGGTGATACGGAAGGTCTTTCCGTCACGGATGAGGGCCTGGATGGAGGGGGTGGAGATCATGACCTCGAAGGCGGCGATACGCCCCTTCTTGTCCGCCCGTTTCAGCAGGAGCTGGGAGATGACGCAGATGAGGGTGGAGGCCAGCTGGGTCCGGATCTGGGCCTGCTGGTTGGTGGGGAAGGAGTCCACGATACGGTCCACGGTTTCCGCGGCGCCGGTGGTATGGAGGGTTCCGAAGACCAGGTGTCCCGTTTCTGCGGCGGTGATGGCGGCGGAGATGGTTTCGTTGTCTCGCATTTCTCCCACCAGAATCACATCGGGGTCCTGACGGAGGGCGCGTCGGATGGCGTCGGCGAAGGAGGGGACGTCGTTGTGGACTTCCCGCTGGGTCACCACGCACTTCCGGCTGGTGTGGTAGAATTCGATGGGGTCCTCGATGGTGATGATATGATCGTTGCGTTCGTGGTTGATGACGTCGATCATGGAGGCCAGGGTGGTGGACTTGCCGGAACCGGTGGGGCCGGTGACCAGCACCAGGCCGCGGGGCCGGAAGAGGATGTCCTTACAGGCCATGGGCAGACCGATCTGCTCCAGGGTCAGCAGATTGTTGGAGATGGTACGGAGCACCATGGCGATGTTGCCCCTGGCCCGGAAGGCGGAGACACGGAAACGGGCCTTTTCGCCGAAGGCGAAACCGAAGTCCACGGAGCCGTCCTGCTGCAGTTTCTGCTGGTTGGCCTCGCTGGTGATGGACTTCATGAGATACTCGGTGTCCTCGGGCTGCATGGGGGGGACATCCAGAGGGGTGAGTTCACCGTGGAGGCGGAGGGTGGGGGGGCAGAAGCAGGGGAGATGCAGGTCGCTGGCGCCTTCTTCAAGCACCAGGTCCAGAAGATCCGCCATTTCCAGTTTGGGCATAGGTCGTCTTGGCTCCTAGAAAGTAGTCTGTCGGGGAGAGAGTGGGGCGGGCGGGAAACGTCAGGCGAAGGTGAACTGGATGACTTCCTTGGCGCTGGTGATGCCCTCCAGCACATGCTGGAGACCGTCCTGGCGGAGGGTGGTCATGCCCTGTTCGATGGCCTTCTGCTTGATTTCCTGGGTGGGGCAGCGCCGGTTGATCATGGTCTGGATCTCCGGGGAGGAGATGAGCAGCTCGAAGATACCCACGCGCTTCTTGAATCCGGACCCGTTGCAGTAGTCGCATCCCACCCCCTGGTAGAACTTGCGGCCGTTGAGCTGATCCCGGGTGATGCCGAAGGCCTCCAGCTCCGCATCCGTGGGCTCGTAGGCCTGCTTGCAGTTGGGGCAGCACCGGCGGATCAGACGCTGGGCCAGCACCCCCACCACCGTGGAGCTGATGAGGAAGGGCTCGATGCCCATGTCGATGAGACGGGTGACGGCGCCGGCGGCATCGTTGGTGTGGAGGGTGGAGAGCACCAGGTGTCCGGTGAGGGCGGCCTGGATGGCGATGTCGGCGGTCTCCTTGTCGCGGATTTCACCCACCATGATGCGGTCGGGGTCCTGACGGAGGAAGGCGCGGAGGGCATTGGCGAAGGTCATGCCCACGGCCTCGTGGACGGGCACCTGCATGATGCCCTCGATGTCGTATTCCACGGGGTCCTCCACGGTGAGCAGCTTGTCCTCCAGGGTATTCAGCTCCTTGATGCCGGAGTAGAGGGTGGTGGTCTTTCCGGAGCCGGTGGGTCCGGTGACCAGGAAGATGCCGTTGGGGCGTCCGATGAGGTGGCGGATATTGGCCACGGTCTTGGTGGACATGCCCAGGGAGTCCAGATCCAGGTTCACCACGCTGCGGTCCAGGATACGGAGCACCACGGATTCCCCGTAGCGGGTAGGCAGGGTGGAGACACGTAGGTCCACGGGATTCCGGTTCACCCGCATCTCGATACGGCCGTCCTGGGGGATGCGCCGTTCGGAGATGTTCATGCTGCTCATCACCTTGATACGGCTGATGACGGGGATGGCCAGATGCTTGGGGGGCGGCGCCATTTCGTAGAGGTCGCCGTCGATACGGTAGCGGATCCGGAATTCGTCTCCGAAGGGCTCGAAGTGGATATCGGAGGCCTTGTCCCGGATGGCCTGATGGATGATGGCGTTGACGAATTTGACGATGGGGGTGTCGTTGGCGGCGGCCAGCAGCTCGGCGTCGGTGGCCTTGGAGTAGTCCTTCTGCTGGAGAGCGTTGTGTTCCGCCACCAGTTCGTCAATGACTTCGGAGACGCTGGAGCCTCCTTCGGGGAAGAAGGCCTCCATGGCCTCGATGATGTCCCGGGGGCGGGCCACCACGATGCGGCAGTCCTTGTCCACCACGAAATGGAGTTCGTCGATGAGCTTGGTGTCAAAGGGGCGGTCGGTGGCCAGGGTGAGGGTGAAGCCGTCGTCCATGATGGGGACGATGCTGTAGGTGTGGGCGATTTCCGGGGAGATGGAGGTGGCCACATTCTTGTCGATGGAGCTGACGTGGAGTTCCACGAACTGGGTGTTGAGCTCCTCGGCCACCAGCTGCAGCAGCTGGTCTTCCTCGATGATCTGATAGTTGTAGAGGACCTCCTGGAACTCCTGGCCGGTGTTCCGGCTTTCCTCCAGCACTTCCTGCAGCTGCTCTTCGTTGGCCAGTTTCCGTTTCCGGAGGATCTGCCAGAGCATGCTGACCTCCGGCGTGATTTCGATGGTGCCGTCGTACATGGTGTCTGCGGATAGGGGGCGTGGGGGATGAGTGGTCTCTAGTCGCTGACGGTGAGTCGGAGGACCTCGTTGATGGAGGTGATGCCCATGGAGGCCTTGCGGATACCGTCGTCCCGGAGGTCTCTCATGCCCAGTTCCTTGGCCCGTCGCTTGATGACGCCGGAGTCCGCCCGCTGGTAGATCAGGGTTTCGATGGAGTTGTCCAGGAGGAAGATTTCATAGATGCCCATGCGTCCCCGGTATCCCTTGTTGCATTCGGGGCATCCCACGGGTTCCATGAAGGTGTGTTCCTGGGCGAATTCCTGGGTGATGCCCAGGCCTTCCCGTTCGTTGGCGGTGACCTCGTGGGGGCGCTTGCAGCTCTTGCACAGGCGTCGCACCAGGCGCTGGGCCATGACGGCCCGGAGGGAGGAGGCCACCAGGAAGGGCTTGATGCCCATATCGATGAGTCGGGGGACGGCGGAGGGGGCGTCGTTGGTGTGGAGGGTGGAGAAGACCAGGTGTCCGGTGAGGGCGGCGTTGATGGCGATGGTGCCGGTTTCGGCGTCGCGGATTTCACCCACCATGATGATGTTGGGGGCCTGACGGAGCATGGCGCGCAGGGCGCTGCCGAAGGTGAGTCCCACATCGGTGTTGACCTGGACCTGGTTGATACCGCTGAGCTCGTATTCCACAGGGTCCTCGGCGGTGATGATCTTCCGGGTGGGCTGGTTGAGCTCGTGGAGGAAGGAGTAGAGGGAGGTGGTCTTTCCGGAACCGGTGGGTCCGGTGACCAGGAAGATGCCGTCGGGGAGGTTGAGGATCTGATAGATGAGCTTCACATCGTCTTCCATGAAGCCCAGTTCGGAGATGCCCAGCATGACGCCGCTCTTGTCCAGAATACGCATGACGATGGATTCGCCGTGGGTGCAGGGGATGTCGGAGACACGGAGGTCCAGCTCTCGTCCCATGGCCTGGATGCGGATTCGTCCGTCCTGGGGGATGCGGTGTTCGGAGAGGTCCATGCCGCTTTGGAGCTTCAGGCGGCTGATGATGCGCTTCTGCATGTATTTCGGGGGGGCTTCCACTTCATTGAGGACGCCGTCGATGCGGTAGCGCACCCGGAAGCGCCGTTCCATGGGCTCCAGGTGGATATCGGAGGCGCGGGAGCGGAAGGCCTCGGTGATGACCATGCGCACATAGCGGATGATGGGGGCCGCCTCGTCTCCCTCTTCATCCACCGAACTGTCGGTGGTGCTGTCGGTGGTGGTGGAGACGGTGACATCCGTGGTGGTTTCGGTCATTTCCGTCAGGATGTCGGTGGCGTCTGCCCGGCGATAGTAGAAATCCAGGGCCTGGTTGATCTGCCGGGGAGGAGAGATGACGAAAACCACATCCATCTTGGTCAGATGGCGGATGGCATCCTGGGATTCGATGTCCGCCGGATCGGAGATGGCCACCTTCAGGCAGTCGTTGGCATAGTCCACCGGGATGATGTGGTAGCGGGTGGCAATGGGAGGAGGAATCATCTGGATGACGTGTTCCGGGATACGCTCCTTCCGCTTGTCAAAGTCGAAGATATCGACATCGTACTCCTCGGCCAGCATCTTCAGAACGGTCCCCTCCTCCACGGCTTTGGTGACGTAGAGGCCTGTCAGCACATTATCCACGCTGTCATCCTGGACACGCTTCCTAGCCTCCTCGATCTGCGCTTCGGAAACTAAGCCTTTGGCGAGCAGGAGATCCACAATAAAATCTTCTTGACCAGTCACGCTGAATAACTCCACAATGGGGGATGGCGGGTAGAGGGGGGAGCGCCGGGAAAGATCCCCGGGAAAGCCGTTCCGCCCTGGGGAAAAGGAGGACGAACAACGGGCTAATATAGCCCGGAATTTTGCCCATTGCGGACCCCTTTCCAAAAAAGTCCCGTGGCCTAGGAGGCAAGAGGGGTGCCCCGGTGGCTCTAAAAATACATAACTACTTCGTATTCAGTGAGTTATGCATTATTCCGCAGAAGATATAAGGAACGTCAGGCTACGGGGTGGTGCCCCGGCGGGGGCGTTCCTCCCAGTTGAGGAGGGGGCGCATCAGGGCGTCGGCGCAGAGGAATCCGGCGGTAGCGGTGACGGTGACCAGGGAGCCCATGGGGCGCCGTTCCCCGGGATTTTCCGGGGTGCTCTGGCAGAGGATGGGGAGTTCCCGGGTGGAGACGCAGGGGATGCGGGTGGAGACTCCCCGTTTCCGGAGGTTTTTCCGCACCAGGCGGGCCAGGGGGCTTCCGCTGGTTTCCTCCAGGGTGGTCAGGGTCATCTCCTCCGGGCGGGTGCAGTTGGCGGCTCCCAGACTGGAGACCACGGGGATGTTCCGGCGGACGCACTCTTCCAGGAGGGCGATCTTGGTGTCCCGGTCATCGATGGCATCCAGGACGCCGGTCCAGGGGTGGCTTTCCAGGAGTCCGGGGAGATTTTCCGGGGTCAGCTTCCAGGGGTATGTCTCCAGGATCAGCTGGGGATTGATGTCCAGCAGCCGCTGGGCCATGGCCTGGCATTTCGTCATCTCCAGGGTGCTGTGGAGGGCGGGAAGCTGGCGGTTGAGATTGCTGGGATGGATTTGGTCAAAGTCCAGGATGCCCAGGCGCCCGACGCCGCAGCGGCACAGAGCCTCTGCCGCCCAGGAACCCACGCCTCCCAGGCCGCAGACCAGAAAGGCGCTTTGCCGCAGTCTTTCCATGGCCTCCGGGCCGGCCAGCAGTTCCAGTCTTGATGTGTCCAGGGCCATAGATGGGGAAGAGCAGGGCAAAAAAAGGGGACGGAGAGTGATAATTTGGTTCTCCAGCGGAAAGAGGGGGGGGGATTTTCCGCCGGGAACGACTCTCCGTCCCCAAAGGGATTCTGACAGAGGGGCCATCCTTGTTCTTTCAGGGGAAGAGCCTTCTGTCAGCGTGTTTTGATACACTATAACTATTTTTGTCTATTTTACAAATGAAGACGGCACGCTTTTTCCATTCGCGGCCTTTTCGGCCCTGGGGCTTATCCGGGTCAGCGGCGTCGTTTCCAGGCCACGAAGGCGGCCAGGAGGGCCAGGAGCACGGGGGTCAGCAGGAGATTCCAGAAAGCGACCCGGCTGACGACGCCATTGAGGCGCTGGCGCAGTTGGAAGAAGAGGGCGCGCTGTTTTTTCTTCAGTTCCTGCTGCTGGAGGTCGTCCTCCGCCTTCAGCTCGTCCAGCTGTTGCTGCACCTGGGGATCGTCCTGGTCTTTGCCCTGGAGGAGGGCTCTTCCCCGGGCCCTGAGGTCAGCGTTGTCCTGGTAGGCCTGGGCTTCCAGTTCCCGGAGTTTTTCCTCCACCTCCCTTCCCCAGGCGTCCAGGATGGTGAAGGTTCGGCGTCGGATGCCCCGGGTGCGGAGCCGGAGGAGGGTGTCATCGCCGCAGAGATGTTCCAGGGCGTTGAGGAGGAGGTTGGCGTTGTCGTTCAGGGGGATTTCCCGTTCTCTTCCCTGGGCGTCCGTGGTTTTGTTGACGCAGACGGGGTCATAGAGCCAGTCGGCATCGGCCAGGAGGATGGCTTTTCCGGCGGGGGCGGGGGGCTGGATTTCCAGGGCCAGGATGTGTTCCTGGCCGTCGGGCTGGAAGTCGGTGAGGAGGGCGGCGGCGTCCCGCCGGGCCTGATAGGGTTTCAGGCGCTGGGCGTCGGTGGTGGTATGGGCCAGGGGAATGTGGCGGGCGGGGGAATCCTGGCGGAGGAGGAATTCTCCCGGGCAGGCCAGGGTCAGGGAGCGGAGGTAACTGGTGACGGGGGCCTCCTTCGCCAGGCACTCCGCCTTGAGGGTGAGGACGGTGGGCAGGGTTTCCAGGCCCTTCCGGGTGTTGGTGGTGGGGGAGGCCAGGGTGCGGTCCGCCAGCACCACGCCCTGGGCAAAGTCCACTCCCCAGAACTCCGCCAGAGGGGCGGGAAGAAGGGAGGGCCGGGGCGGCCGCAAGCCGTTGTTCTGCTGGATTTCCACCTGGCTCAGGGGATCCAGGGCCAAAAACAGGCCGCCCCCGTTCTGGTGGAAGGCCAGGAGACTCTCCAGAAATTCCGGGGAGAGTTCCTTGGGATGGACAAGGAGGACGGCGTCCAGTTCAGGGGGCAGAGGCTTGCGGGGATCCAGGGTGACCAGCTGGAATTCTCCCTCCAGCTGCTGGATGGTCCACCAGGTGGGCAGCAGGATGCGCTTTTCGGGATCCGGGGTTTCCAGCAGGGTGAGGGTGGAGAGGAGCCCCAGGCGCCGCTTTCCCTGCCGCTGGGTGCTGGCAATGGCCCGGGCCAGCTGGCACTCCAGGGAGGGGGCATCCTCGGGATCCAGCCAGGGCAGAACCTCCGTCTGGCCGGCATCCGGGGGCAGGGGAGAGGCCTGGATGCCTAGGAACCACAGGTCTCCCAGGCTGCCGATCCGGGGCGCCATACCCAGGGCGGAAGCCTGGTCCTGCTGGTCGGAGGTGTCGGGCACAAATTCCCGGAGCCGAAGCTTGCCGTGACTCCGGGCGGCAAATTCCCGCAGCAGCTCCCGGGTCCAGGCGGCGTGGCGCCGGACCACGCTGGAGAGTTCGGGATGGTTCTGGGAGAAGACCAGGGTGACTTCCACCGGCTGCTGCAGTTCCTCCAGGATCTGGAGGCTTCCCTGGTCCAGGGTATAGAGTTTGTCCTGGGTGCAGTCCCACTGCCAGGGGCAGGATTCCAGGAGGAGGGGGAGGATCAGGAGAGCCAGGCAGAGAGCCAGGGTGGCGGGGGTGTGGCGTTTCCTGGGGGTGGCGTGCCGTTGCCGGAGTCGGAGTGCGGTGAGGAGGAGGAAGCAGGCGGCCCCGCAGCAGAAGAAGGCCAGGTCCTTGAGGGCAATGCGTCCGCTGGCCAGGGGTTCAAAGTGACTGCTGACGCCTACCCGGGAGAGGAACCGCAGGATTTCCGGCGGAATGCCCCATTTCAGCAGGAGGAGATTGGTGGGCTGGAAGCCCGCCAGCATGACGGCCAGGCCCAGGAGCAGGGCCAGGAGGAAACTGACGAACTGGGTGCCGGAGAGGATGCTGGCCCATTGGCCCAGGGCCAGGAAAAATCCTCCCGCCAGCAGACATCCCAGATAGCCTGTGAGAATGGGGCCCCAGTCCGGCTCCCCCAGAATGGCGCAGGTGACGGGGAAGGGGGCGGTGCAGAGGAGTGCGGCGCCGAGAAGCAGGAGGCCGGCGGCGAATTTGGCCAGTACCAGAGTGCGTGGGGGGATCGGGAGGCAGAGGAGGGTTTCCGCCGTGCCGCTGCGGTATTCTTCGGCCCAGGTGCCCATGGAGAGGGCGGCGCAGAGGAAGAGGAAGAGCCAGGGCTGCCAGGGGAAGAAGCCGTCAAGGGAGGCGGAGTTCCCTTCGATGAAGCCCCCCAGGGTCAGGGTTGCCACACCGCTGAGGAGAAGATAGAAGACCAGCATGGCCGCCGCCAGGGGGGTGACCAGCATCTTCCAGAGTTCCCGGCGCAGGGAGAGACAAAAGGCGTGGAGCATCGTGGGAGGAGAGGGGGCTTCGGGCAATCAGGACGCCCCTGGAATTTCAGAGGAAGAGGAAGGGGCACCCTCCAGGAAGCGCTGCTCCAGATCCTGGGGGACGGGGCCGTCGTAGGCCAGGCGTCCTCCCTGGAGGATGAGGACCCGGTCGCAGATCAGGGGCACCTCTTCCAGGAGATGGGTGGAGAGCAGGAGGGCGTGTTGTGTTCCCAGCTGCCGGAGCAGTGCCCGGGCGGCGTTCTTCTGGATGGGATCCAGGCCGTCGGTGGGTTCGTCCAGCATCAGGAGAGGGGGGCGATGAATCAGGGCCTGGGCCAGCCCCAGCCGGCGTCGATACCCTTTGGAGAGGTGGTCGCAGATGCGGTGGGCCACAGGGGAGAGTCCACAATCCGCCAGAACCGTTTTTAGGGCCTGGTTCGCCTGGGTTCCCCGGAGGCCCTGGGCCTGGGCGGTGAAGCGGAGGAGTTCCTCCACCCGGAATCCGGAGGCGAAGGGGGCGGTTTCCGGCAGGTAGCCCAGGCTGCGGCGGGCCTGCTCCGGCTCCGCCTCCAGGGAATGTCCTGCGATCTCCACGGTGCCCTTGTCCGGGGGAAGAATCCCCGCCAGAATGCGCATCAGCGTGGATTTTCCGGCTCCGTTGGCTCCCAGCAGGGCCACCACCTGGGGATGCTCCAGGGAAAAGGAAATGTCCTGGAGCACGGGAACCCCCGCAAAGCCCTTGGCAATACCCTGGATCTTCAGGGGGACGCTCATGCGGGATCCTCCGGCTCAGGGGTTTCGAGAATCTGGCGAATCCGCTCCGTGGTTTCCTGGTTGCGCTGGCGGATCAGCTTTCCGTATTCCTTGGCGGCGGCACCCTGGGGAGGGGCGGGGGTGCGGGAGAGCTGCTCTTCCCAGGAAAGGAGACTGCGCTCCCAGGTGGGGCGACAATAGGCCTCTTCCCGGGGATCCGACAGTGGAAGCTTCTTCCGGCAGAGGGGCTGCGGGGGCAGGGGAGCAGAGACGGGGCCCTGGACCAGGCGGTCCAGGAGGAAGCCCACAGCCCGCAGGATGCGCTGACGCGGCAGGGAGGGGAAGCATCCCAGCTCCTGCCCCAGCCAAAGCCGGGAAAGGGCGGTGCCGAGTTCCGCCAAAGACAGGGTCCGGGCGCCCCGCAGCAGAGCCCGGGACTGACTGATGGCGTCCAGAAGATTTTCCCGGCCATCGCTGTGGTGCAGGAACCAGTTCCGGGCCTGCTTCTCCCGCTTCTCCAGGGTCTGGGCAATCTGGGAGAGCCGCTTCACACGGGCGGGGAAATTGTCCCACTCTGTGGTGCAGTCCTTGAGGATCAGGAATCCGCTGGGGAAGGCTTCCTCGGAGTCTCCCTGGAGGAAAGGAGGGGAATCCAGGAAGAGGGAGGGGGACTGGGTGCCGTCCGGGATGAAGCCCTCCAGGGAGTGGAGGACATTCTGGAGGCGTTCCCGGCCCATCAGGGCCATGAGGGCAGGGAGGTGGAGGGTGAGGACCAGGCGATAGGCGGCCCGGCAGATGCCCCCCAGGGGATGGAAGAACCCCAGCATGGGATCCTGGAAGAAGTGATAGTGGTTTTCCCAGTCCGCCATCAGGTCGTGGGTGTTCAGGGAGAGGAGCCTCCCTTCCCCGGGAAGGACGGTCAGGGAGAAGGTGATGCGTCCGTCCGCCACGGCAGGGACGCCATCCTCGGTGCGCCCGCAGAGGGCCCGGATGCTGCCGTTGGCGGAGAAGATGGCGGGTTCTCCCTCCCACCGGTAGCCGCCCCGGAAGGCGGGGGAGAGGGCGAGGAGCTCCTCCGTCTTCCTCCGGCAGGCCTCAGGATCGTCGGGGAAGCCTCCCGGGGGATCCACCAGGGTGCGGTAGATCTGCTGGGAGAAGGCCAGGCGGATCAGGGGAGTGGCCTGTTCCGTCTCCTCGCTTTCGAGGAAGGGGAAGAGCGTGCCCCCGTGGAAGGTGCGGTGGGGCTTTCCCAGAAGAGACGGCAGGTAGGGAAGGGTGTTCTGGAGGCGGTGGGCCAGGGCCGCCTGCATGATTTCCTGGCGCAGGGCGGAGATTTCATCCTGGACCGACTCCACGCCATCCAGCCGTCCTTTCAGGAAGGAGGTTTCCCGGATCAGGAGGAGTTTTCCCAGCTGCCGGGCCCGGTCGGCCTCTTCGGGGAAGGCGATTCTGGGGCCGCATCCCAGGCGGGCGGGAGGGGCAACGGGGGTGCGTCCGTCCTGCTGGAGGGGAAGTCGTTTGGTGAAGAAGGGGCGCAGGGAGGCGAAGCAGTATCCGCACTTTTCGTAGGATTCCCCGGCGACGCATCCGCAGTGGTGGCAGGTGGGGGGAGCGGCTTCCTTCTTCTTCTCCGGCCTGGGTTTCCGGGCGTGCTTCTTCAGATTTTTCTCCAGCTGGAACAGCTCATCCAGCATCTCCCGGAAGTCGGCAGGAATATCGGCATGGCCGAAGAGTTCCATGGCACAATCCAGACAGTAGCTGGAGGTTTCCCGGCGGCCGTCGGGGGTCATGGCACGGATGTGCACCACCGCCGGCTTGATATGGCATTTGTCGCAAAGTTTTGGCATACGGCTCTAACGTATATCCATGTTCCTCATCTCGTGCCCTTTCCTCCAAAGGTTTTTCCTCCCTCCGTCCTGCCTGGGAAATCCCGGAAACATCCCCCCGAACGGAGGCCCCCCTTCCCTCACCTCTCTCCCGGGAAATGGCCGGGAATCAGTACGCCTGGAGAACCCGGGGAAGGGCCTGGAGAAAGGCCTGAATCTCCTGGGGGGTGCTCTCCTGGGAGAGACTGACCCGGAGGGCGGAACGGGCCAGATCCTCGGGGACGCCCCGGGCCCGGAGGAGGGCGCTGGTCTCTCCGGATTCCGCCGTGCAGGCGCTGCCTGTCCCCACCAGAATGCCGTGATTCTCCGCCAGAAGCCGGGCCACCAGGGCTCCCTGGTATCCCGGAATGGCGAAATAGAGGATGTAGGGGGAGGCCTGGGGAGGGGAGAAGAGGGGCCACAGTCCCTTGCCCAAAGCCTGGATTCCCTCCCGAAGAAGGCGGTTCAGGGCGGCGACCCTGGCAAGGGCCTCCTGGGCGTGCTGGCAGGCTTCCTGAGCGGCGGCGGTGAAGAGCAGGGCGTTCACCACATCCACCGTGCCCCCTAAGATCCCTCCCTGCTGCCCGCCGCCTGTGAGCCAGGGCTTCAATTTCAGGGACTTGCGATAGAGAAGGGCCGCTCCCGTGGCCGGCCCGCCCAGCTTCCGGCTGGACAGCACCATCATCTTCACCTGGGGTGAGTTCCAGGGGAGGGGATGTTTCCCGAAGGCCTGGCAGGCATCCAGCAGAATGGGGCATTCCCTGGGCAGCGGGGAAGGATCCCCGTCCCAGAGGAGTCCGGTTTCGTTGTTGACCAGGGAGAAGGCGGCCAGGGCGGTGGATTCCGGAAGGGTTTCGGGGAGTCTGCCGGAATCTTCCAGGAGGAAGGGGAAGAGGGGTCTGGCGAGGCTGCGTGCCGTTTCCGTGAGGGCGTGATGTCCCCCGGCATCCAGGGCGAGGAGGGAGTCTTCCCGGGGGAAGGGGTAGCCCCGCAAGGCCAGATTCAGGGCGGCGGTGCCATTGGCGCACCAGAGGAGGCCCGTGTCCTTCTCCTCCGCCCCGGCCAGCTGCAGCAGGGTGCGTTCCGCCATGCGCAGTGCCCGGCGGCACTCCTCGGCATATTTGGTCAATCCGTGGGGATTCCGGGAGAATTTCCTGGCCAGGGATTCCTGCCATTGGAGGCAGAGGGGGGAGGGCTGGTGCCCTGCGGCCTGGTCCAGATCCACGGGGGGGGGAAGGGGTTCCGGGAGTGTCTCCAGAAAGGGGGTCACGGGCGTCCTTCCTTTTCCATGCGTTCGCCCATGGCCAGCAGGCTCTGGATGTCCTCCAGATCCAGGGAGCCATCGGGCATCAGGGCGGTGTTCAGGAGGAGATTGGCGTTGGCCGCATGGGCCCTGGCCAGTTCCTGCCAGAGATCCTCCGGCTTTCGGTGGCGTCCCGCATGCTCGGGATGGAAGCTGCGGTCCTGGCCGGGGGCAAGACAACGGCGGATCTCCAGGGGGCGGGTGGTGTTGGTGGCCAGAAGCCCCTCCTTCCCCGCAGGATCCGTCACGCTCAGGAAATCCTCGCCGCCGGAGATGCCTTCCTGGAAGGCCACCAGGGCATTGGGCTGGAGGAAACGGACCATCTGATACAGGTCCTCCAGGTCATAGGGGGTCTGCCGGCTTTCCAGGGCGCTGCGCCCGGTGAAGGTGATGCCCGCCAGGGGGCCGTATTGGGTCAGCAGTTCGTGGAGCTGCTCCTTGACAAAATCCACATATTCCGTCTGGGCCATAAGCCCCTGGGGGACTCCCTGGGGATGGCGCTGGCGGTTCTGGCCGAAGGGATATTCCAGGAAGAGTCCCAGACCGTGATATTCGCAGGTGGAGGCCAGTTCCCCCACCAGATCCCGGTTGGCGGCGCTGTGGACAGAAGTGAAGTCGGTGGTGGCGGTGGGGTAGAGGCAGAAGCCGTCGGGGAGGACGGCCGGGAAGGTGATATACCGGGCGCCGGAGGCAATGGCCAGCTCCACCGCATCCACCATGTCAAAGTTCTTGCAGTGGAATTTTTCGGGGAGTTTCCGGTATTCTTCCTCCGTGAGGAGTGCACCGGGATCCTCTCCTTTGCCCAGCAGGGAGGGGAGGCCGAAATGCAGGGAGATCCCCAAGATGGCGGAGGTGAACCACTCCAGGGCGGCGTCATGGGGATTCTCCCGATAGGTTTCCGCCTGGTCAAAAAGATAGGTGGGCACGCTGTCGGGAATGCCCTCTTCGTTGTAGTTGACGGTCAGTGCCATGGCGCAAGAAGCCTCCCTACACACCCGATCCCCCAGTCTCCCAGACAGCAGGGAAGCGGGCAGAACGGGTGGCGGAAGGCAGTGTCAGAAAAGAAAGGGATGGAAAGGAACGCCCCGGGATACTCCGGCCCCGGGGCGCAGGCGGCAAGGGCCTAGCGGAACTGGGGCAGGGGGAAGTCCGCCGCCAGGGCCTTGACTTCCTGATGCACCTGCTGGTAGACTTCCTCGTTGCCCAGGTTCTCCACAATCCGGGTCATGAAGTCGGCGATCTTCACCATCTCCGCTTCCTTCATGCCACGGGTGGTGACGGCGGCCGTGCCAACCCGGATGCCGCTGGTGACGGCGGGCTTGGCGGGATCAAAGGGGATCATGTTTTTGTTGACGGTGATGCCCGCCTTGTCCATGGCGTCCGCCGCATCCCGGCCCGTGACCCCTTTGGGACGCAGATCCACCAGCATGCAGTGGTTGTCCGTGCCGCCGGAGACAATGCGGAAGCCCCGCTGGGCCAGGGCGCTGGCCAGGGCCTGGCAGTTCTTCACCACCTGGGCGCCATAGGCCTTGAACTCCGGCGTCATGGCCTCCTTGAGGCAGACCGCCTTGGCGGCGATGACGTGCTCCAGAGGGCCGCCCTGGGTGCCGGGGAAGACGGCGGAGTTGATCTTCTTGATGTACTGTTCCTTGCAGAGGATCAGTCCGCCCCGGGGGCCGCGGAGGGTCTTGTGGGTGGTGGTGGTCACCACGTCGCAGTAGGGGACAGGGCTGGGATGGACGCCCGCCGCCACCAGACCGGCGATGTGGGCCATGTCCACCATCAGGAGGCATCCCACCTTGTCGGCGATTTGGCGGAGCCGGGGGAAGTCCAGGATGCGGGGATAGGCGGAGGCGCCGGCCAGGAGCATCTTGGGCTTCACTTCCAGGGCCAGCTTCTCCAGCTCGTCGTAGTTGATGGTCTCGGTTTCCCGGTCCACCCCGTAGCCCACAAAGTTATAGGTGCGGCCGCTGAAGTTCACCTTCAGGCCGTGGGAGAGGTGGCCGCCGGCATCCAGGCTCATGCCCAGCACCGTGTCCCCGGGCTCCAGCAGGGCGAAGTAGACTTCCTGGTTGGCCTGGCTTCCGGAGTGGGGCTGCACGTTGGCGGCCTCGGCGCCGAAGAGGGCCTTGGCCCGGTCGATGGCCAGCTGCTCAATCTGGTCCACGTTGACACAGCCATTGTAGTAGCGCTTCCCGGGAAGACCTTCCGCATACTTGTTGGTGAGGATGGATCCCTGGGCGGCCCGGACGGCCGGACTGGTGAAGTTCTCGCTGGCGATGAGCTCCAGCCCCTCGGACTGGCGGGCCTGCTCCTGGTCAATGAGGGCGGAAAGTTCGGGATCCACATTCCGCAGGGCGGCAGTCTCGTCCAGAGTGTACTTCTCCACCTTTTCCAGGCGGCGGATGTGGCGGTCTCCCTGGCTGAAGGGGGTGTCCAGCCAGGCCTTCACCACCTGGAGGGTCTGCTGGGAGGTGAGGGCGTCGCCTCCGGTGACCAGGATGTTGCTGTCGTTGTGCTCCCGGCTGGCCCGGGCTTTCTGCTCGGTCTCCACCAGGGCGGCCCGGATGCCGTGGAAGCGGTTGGCGAGGATGGACATGCCGACGCCGCTGCGACAGAGGAGGATGCCGGCGTCAATGGCGCCATCCCGCAGAGCCAGGCAGAGGGGCTGGGCGAAATCCGGATAATCATCCTCGGGATCCAGGGCGGCGGGGCCGAAGTCGGTGACGGCGTAGCCCAGGGCATTGAGCTCCTGGACCAGGAAATTCTTCTTTTCCAGGCCGCCGTGGTCGGAGGCGATGCCGAGGCGAAGGGTTCCGGGGAGAGTTTTCCAATCCGCAAGCATAGGGGAGATTCCTTAGCAGTAGGTAGCTGTGGGGGTAGGGAGAATTCAACAGGAAGAAGAGGGGGGAGGGAGGACCGGGGACTCCGGCGGGGGAGTGTCCTCCCGAAGTTTGGCCATGACCTGCTGCAGATCCTGCCAGACCTGGCGCTTCAGGCCGATGAAGTCCGCCTTGCAGCTCTCATGGCGCAGAAGGAAGGCGGGATGGAAGGTGGGCATGACGGGGATGCCCTGGTATTCCCGCCAGACGCCCCGGGCCTGAATGATGCCACTCCGGCCAAAGAGGGCCATCAGGGCCACGTTCCCCAGAAGAACAATGACCCGGGGACGCACAAGGGAAATCTGCCGGCGAAGGTATCCCAGACAGGCGGCGCTTTCCTCCCCCGTGGGATTCCGGTTGCCGGGAGGACGGCACTTGACTACGTTGGCGATGTAGACCGAGGTGGCGGGATCCTGGCTTTTCCGGTCCCGTCCCATGGCGTGGATCATGGCCGTAAGGAGCTGTCCCGCCCGTCCCACAAAGGGGATGCCCTGGGCGTCCTCGTCGGCTCCGGGGCCTTCGCCGATGAACATCAGGGGCGCCTCCCGGTGGCCGTCTTCCAGGACCAGATTCTTCCGGGTGGCCCCCAGACGGCAGCACTGGCAGGACTGGCAGCATTGCGCCAGCGTCTCCCAGGTGGCTTCCCGGACATCCGGCGGGGCGGGAAACGGCACCGTCTCCTGGGGCGGGGGAGGGACGGCCGGCGGGGGAGCGGGGCGGTTCTGCCGGGCGGCCTGGGCCTGGGCAAAGGCCTGGATGGCCCGCTGCTTCTGCTCCTGGGTGGGCATGGGGCAGGGCCTGGTCGCCGCCGGAGAACCCGGGGCAGGGCGGCGCCCCAGTACCCGGCGGTTGGCCTCCGACAGGCAGACTGTGGAAAGCCCCCGGAGCTGCATCTGGCGCACCAGACGAACAAGTTCCTGCTGGAGGGGCGGCATCCTGACGAACCCAGGGAAAAGGTGGAATTACAGGGAGACTTCGACCTTCCGGGAACCGGGAACCACCTGGCCGATGGCCATGGCGCGGAATCCGGCATTCCGGATGAGGGAAAGCCCCTCGTCCGCCCGGTCCTCCGGCACGAACCAGACCATGCCTGCGCCCATGTTGAAGACCCGGTACATTTCGTAGGGATCAATGTCGCCGGCCTCCCGGATCAGGGAGAAGATGGGGGGCGCATCCAGAATCCTGGAGGCGTCGAAGCGCACATCCACATCCTCGGGGAGGATGCGGGGCACATTGTCATAGAGTCCCCCTCCGGTGATGTGGGCGATACCATCCAGGGGGAAGCGGGCATCCAGGGCGGCCTTCACCGCCTTCCAGAAGCACTGGTGGGGTTCCAGCAGGGCCTCGCCCAGGCTCTTGCCGCCCAGGCAGGCAGGACGGTCCTTCACATCGTAGCCCGCCTTCTCGAAGAGCACCTTCCGGGCTAGGGAGAAGCCGTTGGTCTGCAACCCGTTGGAACCGATGGCCAGGGCTACGTGGCCGGGCCGGATCTTCTCCCCTGTGATGATCTGATCCTCCTCCACAATGCCGGTGATGCATCCCACCAGGTCGAAGTCGTTGCCGTACATGCCCGGCATCTCCGCCGACTCCCCGCCAATGAGGCAGACGCCTTCCGCCTTGCAGGCGTCTGCACAGCCGGAAAGCACGTCTTCATACAGGGGACTACGCATCTTCCCGATGCCGATGTAGTCCAGGAAATAGACCGGTGTGGCGCCCTGGACGGCGATGTCGTTGATGCAGTGGTTCACGATGTCGTGGCCCACGGTGTCAAACTTCTCCATCATCTGGGCGATCATCAGCTTGGTGCCCACGCCGTCCACGGAGACCACCATCACGGGGTGCTTCCAGCGGGTCAGGTCGATGCGATAGAGTCCGCCGAAGCCACCGATGGGGGCCAGCACCTGGGGGGTGCGGGTGGAGGCAATGCGCCCTTTGACATTCTTCAGGAGCTGGGTTGCCAAATCAATGTCCACGCCGGCCTGCTTGTAGGCCTCGCTTTTGCCTTCCATCGTGCTCATGTGGGGTCGTGTTTCTGGGTGGGGTGGGGGAAAATGGGGAATGGGGGGTACTATACTCTCCCGGGGTGGGGCCCGGGAGTCGCTCCCCCCTATCCGGAGACTTCCCCGCCCAGGGGGGGGAGAGAACCGTGAGAGAATGTAAGGAACGGGGAGCGCATAGGTAGTAGGGACCGGTGTTTTCGTTCCGTCCATCCCCCCCCCTTCCTCCCATGCCTATGTCTCCCTCCCGCTCTATCTTCTCCTCTCTGAACCTCGTGGCTCTCTGTCTCCTGGGCTTCCTCTCTCTCGCCTACGGGACGTTTAGCGAAGACCTCCTGAATCGCGCCAAGCTGGGGGACCCGGAAGCCCAGGTTCAGGTCGGCTTGGCCCTTTTGACGGGGGATGGGGTGGAAGTGAATACAGAATTGGCGTACGCTTTATTCCAAAAGGCGGCGGCGCAGGGGAATCTGGATGGCATTTGGTTAGTAGGGCTATGCTGGTTGAACGGTTGTGGCGTGCTCCAGAATCCTTATGAAGCGGTGCAATACTTTCAAATCGGCGCAGCTCAGGGACATGCAGGGTCGCAGCGCTCTCTGGGGCAGTGTTACGAGAGGGGACAGGGGGTGGAGTTGAGCTTGGCGGAGGCGGCGTCCTGGTATCGGAAGGCGGCGGAGCAGGGAGATGTCCCGGCCCAGCTGGCTCTGGGTAAATGCTATGCCTACGGACGCGGGGTGCCGGAGAACAAGGAGGAGGCGATTCTGTGGCTCGGCCGCGCCTTCGAGAAGGGCGACAAGGAACAACGGCAGGAAGTGTTGACGGTCATCTGGGAAAAGCGCTGGTAAAGAGGCGCCAAACACGAGGGGCAGAACCCATCGGGCGCCGCCGCTTGAACAGGTCGGGCGCGGAGTTAAAACAGGTCAGCCAGGTCAGGCCCGGCAAGCCGGGCGCACGGAGGACACGGAGATGGCGGGACCTGCCCCCCGCACGTCCCGCCCTTGGATTTTGTTATAACTTCTTTGATTCTAGTAGATTTCTAGATCTCTAGAACCTCTAGCCTTCGATGCCCCCCGGGGGGAAAGGGGGGCAATCCACTTGAACCCCGTAGGGGTGGAAGGATCGCTAGACGGGGGTGAAGGGAGGGCAACGCCCGACCGAAACCCCCGGCAAGGCCAAAAATCGAATCCGAACCCCGTAGGGGTGGGAGGCACGTAAACGACGGGGGTGAAGCGTCAGCGAGAACCCCCGGAATCTATGGCGGCAAACATGGTGCTGCCACATGCTCCGCCCCGTGGAAGAAGGCTATATCTTGGGAGGTAACTCCTAGATTTTCTAGAGAGTCTAGCCCTTCTAGCCCCTCTCGTTTTCTCTTGCCTAGTCTAGCTTCCCCTCCCCTTGGCGGGGGCAACAAAAAACGCCGTCGGGGGTTTCCCGGCGGCGTTTTGTTGCCATTTCCGCTCCTAGAGGAGCAGGAGTGGGGGAGGGGTTAGTATTTCCAGGTCAGTTCCACCCGGCTTAACAGGGCGGTGTCCCGGCTTCCCTTGTTGAAGAAATTCCCCTTGCGGAGGGCTTCTCCGGTGAAGGAGAGGGTGGCGCCCTTGGCGTAGGAGGTCTGGAGGAGTTTCTCCAGATCCATGGACCACTTGGCGGCGGCGTAGAGTCCCCGGTTGCTGCCGTGTCCGTCCACCTTCCTGGGGGCGAACATGGGGCCGGCCTGGACCTTCAGAGAACCGGCCATGCCCAGGCTGAAGCTGCCGGCCAGGTGGGGATAGAAGAGGTTGGTGTAGTCGTTGCCGGCATACATGGCGGAATCCACATCGCCGATGCAGGCTTCCCGGTTGTAGACGGACTGCCAGGAGTTCTTGCCCCGGGCGCCGTCCTTGTCACCGGTGAGGAAGAGGGCGGCGGCGGTGAAGTCGGTGCCCTTCTGGGGAGCGAAGGTCAGGCCGGCGTAGGCCAGAGCGGCGGCGTGGTCGTGGGAACCGGCCTGGAAGGCGGCCTCCACTTCTCCGGTGAGGGTCTCGGAGAAGCGGGGCAGGAGGCGGAAGCCCAGGGTGTGGTAGGTGGCGTGCTTTCCTTCGGTGCGGTACTTGGAATCCTCGTCCCGCTTCTCAAACTTCGCCACGTAGTAGGCGTCGTAGCCCAGGGCGTCGTAGGAGCGGTCCTGCCAGTAGAGGAGGGCGCCGTATTCATCCTGGGCCAGGCCGTTGAGGGCGTAGTCGGCCGGGCGCTTGCCGTTGGCGTGGGTCTTGCCGGCGGTGGGGAGCCAGTCCTCGTCCCGGAGATAGAAGGCGGCGAAGTCCAGGGTCTGCTTTACCCCGGCCTCCCAGGTCACCCGGAGGGCGTCGAAGAAGGCGCTGCGGGAGCCGTCACCGGGGGTTCCCTCCCCGAGGATGCGGCGCTTTCCGAAGACGATGTCCTGGCGTCCCAGGCGGATTCTCACGCTTTCTCCGAAGAGGGCCGTGGTTTCCAGGTAGAGATTGTCCACGAAGAGGACATCCGGGAAGCGCTTGGAGGCGGATTTGGAATCGGGATAGGCGTAGTCCCGGAACTCACTAGTGTCCCAATAAAATACACTTGAAATTTCTATTAGTCAAGCAAGCCTGG
>JAEDNW010000022.1:0-22469 GCA_016302315.1 Lentisphaeria bacterium | reverse complement strand
GGGGGCGGGTCTCACCACCACGGGAGGCTTGGGCGGCTCCGGCTTGGGAGCGGGCCGGCGGTCACGTCCCCCCTCCCCTCTGCCATAGACGAAATCATATTCTGCAGGACTGCGGTGGTGTCCCCGCGGGGGTTTTCCGCCCTCCGTAGTCAACACACATCCTGTCACAAGAACGGAAAGGGCAAGGCAAAGGATTCCAAAGGATTTACGGTTCATAGGGCCACTCCTTGGATAAACGGTTGTCCAACAACGTCGGAAACGCCGAGAGCGAGAGGAACGCATTCCTCCATAGAATACGCCTTTTTCGGGAATTTTCCGGCCCTGCCGGGAGAAAAAAAATCCCCTAGCCTTCCTCTGTGGCCGCCGTTTCCCCGCCGGTCTTTTCCTCCAGGACCGGAGGCGTTGCCTTTCCCTGGGCGAAGGCGGTCACATCCTCATCCTGCCGGGCAAGGCCCAGGAGTCTCTGGTGCCGTGCCGCCATGGACAGGAGGGACTGGGCCTGGCGATGGAGGGTCCGGTGCTTTTCCCCCGCCTCGTCCAGGAATGGGGTTTCGCAGAGGACGTGGCAGCCCAGCCGCAGGGCGAAGGCGCAGGCGGGATAGTGATACTCTGTGGGCAGGCAGACATCCACCACCGAGGGACAGACCCGCTCCATCAGGCGCTCCGGGTCCGTATCCCCCGGAATCTCCCGCCCATGGAAGACCTCCTGCAGA
Organism: Lentisphaeria bacterium; assembly: GCA_016302315.1. Taxonomy (GTDB): domain Bacteria; phylum Verrucomicrobiota; class Lentisphaeria; order Oligosphaerales; family Oligosphaeraceae; genus UBA1724. Next base: position 21,756 of record JAEDNW010000022.1, on the reverse strand, counting down.
CGCTTTCCGGCCTGGGCCAGGCTCCGGGGGTTCTCCTCCAGGAATCCCACCACCTCCGCCCCGGCATCCCGCCAAAGACGGCTATGGCGCAATCCGGCCGAGCCCATCCCGAAAATCACCACCCGCAAGGGAGAAGGCAAAACCGCCTCCCGCAAATTCACCAGGGGCACCAGGCATCCCTGGAGAATCCGCTGGACACTGACCGCCAGGCTCCCCCGGCGGAATCCCACCAGCTTCGTCCCCTTGAAGCCCCAGAACGCCTCCATGTCCTCCGACTGAAATGCCTGATAGACGGGGCAGGGAAACTCCCGGAGGGTTTCCTTCAGGCTGTTGGGGGACAGATCCCGGGTCACCAGGACAAAGGCCAATTTGTTCCGGTGCTGGAGAAGGCGCTGGCGGCCCGTCTCCGCCACGCCGGAGCGCTGCACAAAAGGCGCCAGACGGCGCAACGGCTCTCGTCTCGCTTCGTCCTCCATCCCTACCCCTCCTGCTCCGCCAGATACTTGTCCACCTCGTTGGCCACAATCACCCCGTAGTTCATGGCCCCCAGCCAGCCCGACATGATGATGCCCACGGAGCCCGTATGGAAGAGGCCGGGGATTTCCCGGGGAAGCCCCTGGGAGAACTTCAGTCCCTCGAACTTCGTGCCGAAGGTGGCCCCCCGCAGATGTCCGGTGTACCTCTGGAAGGTGAGCGGGGTGGCGGCGCAGATGTAGTCCACCAGGGAGCGGATATTGGGCACATACTCCTCCACCGTGGTCAGAGCATCTTCCACCAGCAGATCCTTGTGGCGGCGATATTCCTCGGGCGTCAGGCCGGTCCAGTCCTGATAGCGGGCGTTCATGGAGGCCACCAGGGAGTATTCCTGGCTGCCAGGGCGCAGTTCCGGATAGTAGACAGAGAAGGTGCGGCTGGTGGGCGTGGGGGCGCAAAGGGCCTCGGCGTCATATTCCGGGGCGGTGGAATGGAAGACCAGATCTCCGATGAAAGGGATCTTTTCTCCGGGCTTGATTCCCAGGTAGACCTGGCAGGAGGAGGTGGAGGGGCGGACCTTCTCCAGGCCCTCCAGGAACTCCGCGCTCAGGTTCTCCCGCCCTCCCAGTTCCAGGGCGGTGCGGAAGAGGGAGCCATTGGAGACCAGGGCGCGGCAGGCCACATTCCGTCCGTCAATCCTGGCGCCCCGCACCCGGCCGTTCTCCACCAGAGCCTGCTCCACCCGGCATCCCAGCTGGATATCCACCCCGTTTTCCTCCAGCTCCCGACGCATCATCTCCAGCATCAGATCCGTCCCCCCCTGGAAGGTGTAGACGCCCTGGCTCATGAAGTTGCCGAAGACGATCCCATAGGAAATGGCGGGTTCCTCCAGAGTGGAACCGTTGGCGTAGGAAATGGGCTCCATCAGGAAGCGCCACACATCGGTGCGCCCGGGGAAATACTCCTGGAAAAGCTCCCGGGTGGTCATGGACTGGTCGTCCGTGTAGTTCATGGAGGCAATCCGGGCAAAGAAGCCCTCCACCCGCTCCCGGGGAATCCGGAAATGGTCCACCATCTTCCGGGAGAAATCCGCCGTGTCGAAGGTGGACTCCAGGCGATACTGGGGATTGTGGAAACGAATGGACTTCACCTGGACCACCTGGTCCGAGAAGGCCTTTCCCCAATACCGGCGAAAACTCCGGCGCATGCCGTCGGGGAAGCCATGAAGAGCCACGTCAAAAATGTGGTGGCGACGACGGAACGCAGTGGCCAGCCCCCCCAGCTGGATGTGCTGCTCCACCAGAAGCACCTTGTGCCCGGCACAGGCCAGACGGTTGGCGGCAGTCAGCCCCCCCAGGCCACCGCCGGCCACGACAATGTCATATTGGGATTTCATGGGAATACTATCGGAATCGCACCAGAACAGGCAGAGGAGAGGATGAGAAGGGAGCCCGGAGGGCCTCCTCCAGACGAAGACTGAGTTCCCGGCGCTCCTTGCGGCGGCGGGAAGCACACAGGAGAGGCGGCAACGCCGAGAAGTCCACGAAGCGCACCACGCCCCGGACCTCCCCCGCCACCTCCGGCCACTGACGCTGCACCTGCCCCTGCATCAGCAGCAGACATTCCAGAAGCAAGGCGGCCAGACGGGGGATCTGTCCCAGGAACGATGTCTCGTCCTGGGGGACATCTCCAAAATCCAGCAGGCGGGCCAGACGGCATTGGACCACCACCACAGGGAGGATATCCGACACCGGCTGAAGCCAGATCACCCGGCGTTCCCGCAGGGCAAGGCAGGCATCCGTCAGGGGAAGGCTCCACTGGTCCGCCGCAATGTACCGCACCCGGGAGCGCAGGGTCAGCTCCGGAAAGGGATCCCCGGACTGCTCCCGCAGGCCGTGGACCAGATGCCGGGAATACTCCAGAATCAGGGCCTCGCTGACCCGGGGATACCCCGCTCCGGCCAGACGCTCCGGAAGCTGGCGGAGGATCTCCGGTAGCAGGGCGGAGGGCACCTCCCGACGACGCCCCAGAAAAGCGGAAAGACTCCGGGGAGTCCACTCCCGAAGACAACGGGAAAACTCCTCCGGAGGCCGGGGATGACTCCCGCGGTAGGCCTCCGCCACGTCCGAAAAGCCCGTGGCCTCCAAAGCCCCCAGGAGGGACTCCTCCACATCCTGACGGGTCATCTCCAGCCCGTCCTCCCGATTCTCCTGCACCTTCTCCCGGAGAACCCCCAGAAGACTGTCCCCCATCCACTCCTCCTGGAAGCCGCACTGGCGAAAGGAACCTCGCAGCTCCTCCCGCAGCAGATCCAGATCCAGGGGAACCATGGCGCCGCTGGAGGGATTCAGAACCGGCACACTCCCCAATGAGGCGAAATTCACTTTCCCTCCCCGGGCTTGGCGGCAGGAGCGGCAGGACGGTTCATCTCCTTGATCTCCTTCACAAAGGCACGGGTGTCCTGGAATTTCCGGTACACGGAGGCATACCGCACATAGGCCACCTCGTCCACCTTCTTCAGGGCTTCCATCACCATCTCTCCAATGGTGCTGGAGGGGATTTCATCCTGGGGCAGGAGAGTCAGGCGAATGGTGATGTCCCCCACCAGGCCATCCAGCACCTCCGTGCTGATATTGCGCTTCCAGCAGGCCATGCGGATGCCTTCCCGAAGCTTTTCGGGGGAGAACTCCTCCCGGCGGCCGTCCCGCTTCAGCACCGTGGTGATGTTGACGGGGATAATGGATTCATGGGTGGAGAAGCGGTAGTTGCAGTTCAGGCACTGCCGGCGCCGGCGGATGGTCTCCCCGTTGTTCATCACACGGGAGTCAATGACCCTATCCTCAAGGGAGTGGCACTTGGGACACAACATAAGAACCTACCTACAATTCCTTTCTGCAAAGATGCCTCCCGGCGGCGGAAGGAGCGGGGAGAAAGCAAAAAAGGGGCACCGGGCGCCGTATGATGCGCCTGGTGTCCCTGAAAGCCGCCTTGAAAAACGGAAATGCGCCGGGCCGGAGGGAAGAGGGTCCTTCCCGGAAGCCCGTGTCAATCTTTCTGTCTTTCCTTGAATCGGGCCTATGCGCTCTTTTCCGCAGCCTTGGCCACCATGACGACAACCTTCTTGGGCTCCTTGAGGAGAGCACGCAGCTGATCCACGGGAAGCTTGTCCACCACTTCCTGGCTCATGCCCAGGGCCACCAGACGACGGCGCTGCACCAGGCAACGACGGCGCTTCTCCACGCCAGTCTTGCGGGGACGGACCTCGTTCTTATTCCGGAAAGTACTCGTTGCCATAAGGGAAAATCTCCAAGAGTGTAGGATTCAGGATAGGAAAGGAAAGGGATTGTGCAGGGGCTTCCAGGAACACGCCCGGGAAACCTGCTTCAGAAAAGTGACATAATATAGTGGAAAGGGCAAGGTTTGCAAGGACGCCTCCTAGGCCTTCGCGGGAAGCCCCCTGCCCCGGGCTACGGGAGAACCGGCACCGGAAGAATCGCCAGGGGACGGGAGAAGCCCCCCGCCTCCCGGGAAGGCACACTCTGCAGCCCCTCCTGAGGATTCCAGGGGAAAAGCTGCAGAAGCCCGGCCCGTTCACAGGCCACCACCACCCCATCCCCCTGGGGAAGGAAGGCAAAATCCCTGGGCCACTTCCCCACGGAGCGCTGCGTCAGGGATTCCGGCAGAAGGCGTCCTCCCTCTCCGATGGCCAGACTGGCCAGGGAATCCCGTCCCCGGTTGGAGACCAGGAGATGAGATTCATCGGGGCTGAGACGGATGGCGGCGGCATAGGTCTCCGTTTCCGCAGGGGCAAGAGGGGCCACGGGAATTGTCTGGAGGAGTTCCCAGGTTCCCTGGTCAAAACGCCACGTCATCACCGTATTGGCGGTTTCGTTCAGCAGATAGGCCACGGGAAAGCGCTGGGAGAAGGCCAGATGCCGGGGACCGCTGCCGGCCGGCAGAACCTGGGTACGGCAAAGTCCCTCCAGGCGAAGATTTCCCTGGGCGTCCAGGGGAATACTTTCCAGCACCCCTAGTCCCAGATCCACCGTGCACAGGAACTGGCCATCCGGGGAGATTCCGGCGAAGTGGAGATGGGGAGCTTCCCCGCCTTCTCCCGGGCTGTGGGCCAGGACCACCTGCGCTCCCGTCAGCATCCCCGCCTTCACGGTGAACTGCACCAGCTTGCCACTGCCGTAGCTGGCCCCATAGACATATCGGCCACCGGGGGCGGCCACCAGATGGCAGTAGTCTATCCCCGGCGTCGCCCACCGGGAAAGGAAGGTCAGCTCCCCGCCTTCCCCGATGCGATAGGAGGCCACGCCTCCCTGCTGACGGTGCTCCTGCGCCACGTACAGGACATCCCCCTCCGGAGAGATGGCCATGTAGCTGGCGAAGTCCAAGGGGAGAAACTGAAGCCCCCGCAGGCCGCTCCCCTCTCCTGCCTCCATCAGGGATATGCCGCATCCTCTCCCCTTCCCGCAGGTGCCAAGGTAAAACCGACGCCCCAGAGACACTTCCTGGGCGGGAAGAAGGACGGAAAGGGACATCAGGAGAGCCAGACGAAGAACAGCGATCTTACCCATGGGCAAGAGAGGGAGACGGGCGGGCCTCATCCGCCACGTCATACATAACATACTTATTACCAAGAATTTACAACAAAAGCGCACGTTCCTTTCCGCTTCGGGGGATTTTCCCTGGGGAGGAGGCGCGGGCGCGATGCGGGGGAGAGGCTAGAACTGATGGAGGAAGCGCAGGTCGTTCTCGTAGAGCAGCCGGAGGTCATGGATCGCGTAGCGGATCATGGCGATGCGCTCGATGCCCATGCCGAAGGCATAGCCGGAGAGTTCCTGAGGATCCCATCCCACGTTTTCCAGCACCTTGGGGTTCACCATGCCGGCGCCGGAGATTTCGATCCAGCCGGTGCCCTTGCAGACCTTGCAGCCTTTTCCGCCGCAGATCATGCAGGAGGCGTCCCACTCCACACTGGGTTCAGTGAAGGGGAAGAAATGGGGACGGAAGCGGATCTTCACGGCGGATCCGAACATCTCCTTAGCGTAGTAGGAAAGGGTTCCCTTCAAATCAGCCAGGGAGACCTTCTTGTCCACATACAGACCCTCGATCTGATGGAAGCTCATACCATGGGTGGCATCCGGGGTGTCCCGGCGATAGCAGCGGCCGGGGCAGACGATGCGCACCGGGGCGGGATGGGCCTGCATGGCCCGGATCTGGACCGGGGAGGTCTGGGTGCGGAGAATCATGGTGTCCGGCGCCAGGAAGTCGTGGTGCTCCAGATCGAAGTAGAAGGTATCGGAGACCGCCCGGGAGGGATGGTCCTGGGGGGCGTTGAGGGCGTCGAAGTTATGCCACACATCCTCCAGGTCCGGCCCGTCGGCCACCACAAACCCCATGCGGCGGAAGATGGCCACCGCCTCCTCCATGACCTGGGTGATGGGATGCTGGTGCCCCAGATTCCGGCGGCGGCCCGGCAGAGTCACATCCAGGGCATTGGCCTCCTCGGCCTGGGCAGAGAGCCGATCCTGCGCCTGGGCGAAGGCCTCGTTGATGCCGTTCTTCACCTGGTTGAGGGTCTTGCCCACCTGGGGCTTGTCCTGGGGCGGAACCTTGCCCAGCTCGCTCATCATCGCGGGGAGAATTCCCTTGCGGCTCAAATACTTCAGCCGCAATTCCTCGACGGCGGCGGCATCCTTGGCCTTCGCCAGGCTATCCTGAACCTCCGCCAGCACCGCCAGCAACTTGTTCTCCAATTCCGTCATAACGAACTTCCTAACACCCTGTGAACAAAGAAAAATCAAACCATCTTCAGCGTCGGCCAAAGAGAAAGGGATACTCCGAAGGAAAACGCCCCGCGGCCTCCCCGCCGGGAAGAGGAAATACTATAAACCCTGCCTGACACAACGCCCCCTCCCCTCCCCCTGAAATCCACACCGCCACAGACAGAGGAAATCCCCCACTCCTGCTTATGCCGCGATACCATCCCCCCCTTGCAAGTGAACTACTGTTTTTGGAAGTATGTCCGCTGGAACTCTGTCAAATCATTCAGGACGTAGTTGACACATTTCTTCTCCTGGACAGTCCAGGCAATCCAATTATTCCACAGTATCCCCAAGGGAGCCAGGGGCAACCAGATAAAACACCGCAGATTCTCTGAAGTGGAGCTGGAATAGATTTTCTGGTTTTCATGCATCAAGATCGCCGAGAGATCCAGATACATGTTCACCCAAGAGGGAATCAGTAAAAATGTATACCCGATAAGCATCCCATGGACTGCAGCTTCGTCCACAGGGAGCATGGAGTAATGGGCGATGAAATGGATATGGTAGGGACTCTTCTCTTCAGGATTCTTATAGGTGACATGGGAAAAATATCCGCTTTTCCGCAGCCTATCCCCAATGATTTCCCGCAACCGGGACTCGGAGGCACGCCCCACGGAAGAATCTCCATCGGAGGCGTAGCTCAGAGAATAAGTGACATCATACTTCCTCGATGAAACATTCTTCTCTAGTTTTGCCGAAGGCGTATACCCCTGAGGCACCGTCACGCACCCGGTCAGCACGAACACCGCCAAAGACAGGGAAAAGAAAAGAAGCAGATGGAATTGTCTAATCATGTTTCACCTCTACGGCAATGATTTCCTCTTGTCCAAACATATAGGGTTTCGCCTCCTCAAAAGAGGTAATGGGCTTCCCGTTGATACTCTGAATGACATCTCCCGCCTTAAGGCCGCTCTTTTCCGCTGGAGAATCCTCTAGCACCACATCGATCACCACAGGTTCATTTTCGGGCCTTCCAGGCACATTTTCGGGGAGCAAAAAGTAGATCCCGTAGGAATTCAGCATCTTGCGTTTCGCAAGGTAAAAGGCTCTCTGGCTGTAGAACCGATTCGTGTACTCCAGCGTCACGGGAACATGGCTGACAGAAGTGGAGTATCCCGAATACGAAGTCGTCACCCCCGGGGGGCCGGATATGCTCCCATGGTGATAGGTCGTGCTTGTCTGGGGAAGCACCACCGTGGCCGATTCCTTCCTCTCCTCCTCCAACTTGTAGTAGACCAGCACGACCTCCGCCTGATGCTTCCTGGCCACATCGATCGCCTTTGTTCTTGGCGTCCACAGCCCTCGGAAAGAGGATTGGCCAATCACTTCATATCCTTTCTTTCTCCAAAGCTGAACTTCATCTAAATAAAAGAGTTCATCAATATGGGGATATTTCACCGGCTTCCGCTCCACATACGAAAGATTCCGGGAATTTGACGCATAGAAAGATTCATAATTGTTCGTAACACATCCCGTCAATCCGGACAAGACCACCATCACTGCCAAACACGAGACAATCCAGAGAATTGGGCGCTTTTCCATCATGATTACCGCATAATGTTTCTTGGGAAAAATCGGACGAGGGAGAAGAATATATTCCACTCTTTTTCGTTTTCCAATCATTTTTTTACCCTATCATAAACGGCAATCCTATTCTCTCTCATCAAGGGGAAAATAGTCACCAAATCTCCCCCTTTTTCGTGAGGGCAGTGGCGGAAGAGAGGATGGCTTTCCGTTCTTATTGGCAGAGCAAGGAAAATTTTAGAGTCCGAACCCCGCTTGCCGGGGTGGAAGAATCGATAGACGGGGGTGGAGGCCGCCTTCATCCCGGCCGGGATCCCCCGGGATGGCGGGGTGTGGGGGAGCGGGGGTACCTTAGATCCTCGCGCGTACGCGCGCGCATACGTCACAGCCTGCATTCCACAGGGCAACTGCGGAACAGCCTGCTTTCCACAGGGCAACTGCGGGATGGAAAAACATCAGGGGAATCCTGGGGTGTCCCCCGCATTTTGACGCTACCCCATCCCCCCAGAATCCCTTGGGGGCAAAGGACGCCTCCCGGGAAACCTTGGCGCCATCCTACCCCCCTGTTCCTCCGGGAGATTTTTCGCAGAGGCGGAATCTTATTGGGGAGCCGCCGAACCGGCCAATTCCCAGTAGCTTTGGAAGGACAGGACGGTGACGCCCTCCTTCTGCAGCGTTTCCATGTCCTCCCGGAATCCCGCGGGATCCCGGTTCACCCAGGGATGGGCGATTTCGGGGACCCCATGATAGAGGATGGCCACCGGCGTTTCGGGGGTGCACTGGTCCAGCATGGCGCGGAGCAATCCTGGGGTTTGGTCATGGATGCAGGCGGCGGGGAATCGCATCCAGTCGTCCTTCCCTGGTCGGAAGGGGGCGTCCTCCACGCTTCTGGCGCAGCGATAGCCCCGCCGTTTCAGGGCCTCCACCACCTCCGGCGTGGAGGTTCCGCAAGGATAGGCGAAGGTGCGGGGAGCGGGGAGGCCCGCCTCACGGAGATATTCCTCCATGCGCACCACATCCGCCATGAACTCCTCCGTGGACACCTGCTCGGCCCGGCTGTGGCCCCAGGTGTGGTTCCCCACCTCGAAGCCCATCTCCCAAAGCTCCCGCAGAGCCTCCTGGTCCATCAGGGCGTCGGGGTGCTTCTCCCGCCACTCCCGGTTCCAGCGGCAGGGGAAGAAGGTGGCCCCGAAGCCCATCTCCTGCAATAAAGGCGCCACATACTGGCGCTGGTTCACCACCGCATCATCAAAGCTCAAGATCACAATCCGTTTCATGGCATCAGGAAGGCGGGAGGCCTTGCAGGTTAGGAACGTGTTTTCCCCTCAAAGGGGGCGATTTCCCCCAGGGTGACTCCGTGTTCCAGGGGAAGTCCCTGGCAGAAGCGCTGATACTCCTGGAAGGCACATTCTCCCAGGCGCCGGGTTTCCTGTCCCAGGGAGCCAGCCAGGTGGCTGGAGAGCCGGACATTGGGGAGGCGATACAGGGGAGAATCCTCCCGGGGCGGCTCGGGATAGGTGACATCCAGGAGGGCGGTCAAATCGGGACGCTTCTCCAGGGCCCGGGCCAGTCCCGCCTCGTCCACCTGGGCGCCTCTTCCCGTATTGAGGAAGGTGGCACCGGGGCGCATGGACAGGAAGAGCTCTTCATCCAGAACATGTTCCAGTTCCGGAAGATCCGGCAGATGATTGCTCACCACGTAGGAGGTCTGGAAGAGGCGGAGGAGAGAATTGCGGTCCTGGGCCTGGCCAGTGGGCACCATCCTCACCTGAAGGGAGAGGGTTCTATACAGCAGACCTTCCAGACAGGTGGCCACGGCACCGTCTCCCAGAAGTCCCACCGTCTCCCCGTAGGCGCCGGGGCCGGGCGTCACCTGGTGGAATCCCCGGGGACTGCGGAACGCCTCCGCATCCTGGAAATAGTGCTTGAGAGAGAGAATGATCTGGGCCAGGGCGAACTCCGCCACGGGAATGGCGTTGGCGCGCCAGGCGCTGGACAGCGGGATGCCCCGCTCCAGAAGGGGACGGGCAAAGGCGCTGACGGCACCGGCGGCATAGAACACCGCCTTCAAGGCCGGCATCTCCCCCCACTGTTCCGCCGTCAGCCGGGGCATTCCCCAGGTGGAGAAAATCACCTCCACCTCCCGGCGCAGAGGCGAGGAAAGCAACTGTTCCCCCGTCAGGGGCTCCGGAGACAGCAAGGACAAGGCAGAGGCCATACGCCCCCGGAGTTCCTCCGGAAAAACCCGGAAGATCTCTCCGGGATGATCGCTGAGAAAGATTCCTTTCATACCCAAAGATACTCCAAACAACACTCCACGTTCTCCACCAGGGCCGGCACCTGAAAGGCCTCCGGCCTATGACCTGGCAGGAAATGCAACTGTCTTCCGCCCCAGGGCGTGGGTGCCAGGGCGCATTGGGGGAAACACCCCTCGGCCACCCGGGTCTCCATCAGCACCGTCAAGGAGGGGGCGCAGGCCAGTCCCGCATAGATCTCATCCTGGGGCAGCTCCATTGCCTGAAGCCGGGAAGCCAGGGGATGGGAACCTTCCACGGGAACCACCCGATAGGGATGCACGGGATGGAAACTGGGAGTTGCGCCTTCGGGATCCTCCGGACGCACCCAGCGCATCGCCATGGCCTGGCGCCACCAGTCCCACTGCCAGAAGGCGGCGCTGCCCCCGTGGATCAGCAGGAGATCGCCCCCGTTTTCGCACCAGGCGCGAACGGCCCGGGCCGCCCCCTCCCCGGGATGCGGCTGATGGCAGCTGCCCCCAATCATGTTCAGCATCAGCAGCTGGCAATCCTTCCGCCAGCTCCCCTCCTCCAGGACATCCCATTCCTCCTCATGCAGAAGGATACGGCTGCGCCAGGAGGGGGAAAGGCATGCATGAAGGCGGGCGCCGGGACGGGCCCCGTAGTGCTGGTCGGCAAAGAAATGAATCATGGAAGAAAACCCCTGTGGCCCTCCCTGGGAGGGGAAGATCCAGGAGGGCCACCGGCAAAGCAGGCTGGCAGCCTACTCCCACTCGATGGTGGCGGGGGGCTTGGGGGTGCAGTCGAAGACCACCCGGGAGATTCCCTCCACCTCCTGGGGAATGCGGCAGGCCACCTTCTCCAGCAAATCCCAGGGGAGATGCACCACCTGGGCGGTCACGGCATCCCGGGTCTGGATGGCCCGCAGGGCGATGGTGTAGCCGTAACGGCGCTGGCCTTCATGCATGCCCACAGACTTCACGGGCAGGAAGGCGGCGAAAGCCTGCCAGGTCTTGGCATACCAGCCGGAAGCCCGGAGTTCCTCCGTGAAGATGGCGTCCGCTTCCCGGAGCATCCGGAGATATTCCCGGCGGATCTCGCCGACGCAACGCACCCCCAGGGAGGGCCCCGGGAAGGGCTGGCGCTCAATCATCACTTCCGGCACCCCTAGCAGACGCCCCACCTCCCGGACTTCGTCCTTGAAGAGCCGGGCCAGGGGTTCCACCAGCTGGAACTGCATCTTCTCCGGCAGGCCGCCCACGTTGTGGTGGCTCTTGATGACCCCCTTGGGATCCCCGTCCAGAGGAATGCTCTCCAGGAAATCGGGATAGATGGAGCCCTGGCCCAGGAAGGGGGCATCCACCTTGGCCGCGGCCTCGGCAAAGACTTCGATGAACTCCGCGCCGATGATCTTCCGCTTCCGTTCCGGCTCCGTCACCCCGGCCAGCTTGTCCAGGAAACGGTCCGAGGCATCCACATAGACCAGATTCATGTCAAAGGCATCCCGGAAGATCTCCTGGACCTGCTCCGGTTCGCCCAGGCGCAGCAGCCCGTGGTTCACAAAGACGCAGGTGAGCTGCTTGCCGATGGCCCGGTGGATCAGGGCCGCCGTCACCGAGGAATCCACGCCGCCGGAGAGTCCCAGCACCACCTTCTTCTCCCCCACCTGCTGACGCACTTCCTCAATGGCCTCCTCCAGGAAAGACTCCATCCGCCACAATCCCTGGCAGCCGCACTCCTCGCGGCAGAACGCCAGGACGGCCTCTTCCTGCCAGGATTCCTCCTCCAGGCACAGGGCAGGCACCCCCAGCTTCTGGAAGGCCTCCTTTTCCTGGGGATGCTCCTTGGCCCGGGGATCCCGGCAGAGGATCACGCCCACGGGCTCCTCCTGCATCACCCGGGCAAGGGGGGTGGTCCAGGGCATGACCATGGTGTAGATGTGGCAGGAACGAATGGCACGGGCCAGCTGCTGAATTTCCGGGCAGCCAAAGTTGATGAGTACGATGGTCTGGGGAGTCTTTTTGATCATGACAGAAGAGTGTAAAGGATGAGGGAATGTTGGGGAAAAAGAGGAGGCGGGGAAAGAGGGAAAACCCTCCCTGCCCCAAGCGGGAAGATCTCGTTTGGAGCGCGGGAGGGAGGGGAATGAAGAAAAACGGGGGTGCGGCTACTTCCGCTCCTCCAGGATTTCCCGGATCCGGCAGGTATCCTGGAAGTGATCCCGGAAGGCACTCACAACCAGATAGGTCACAGCGGCGGCCACCATGCCGTTAATGGCCTTGATGCCAAAGTCCTGGAACGCCACGGCAGAACCCACGGCCCAGGCCACAACGGCCACCCAGTTCACCTTGCAGAACTTCTCCTCCTCGGGAGAGAGATAGTTCATCTTGCGGCACAGGAAGTAGTCGGCGATGACCACGGCGCCCACGGGAGGCAGGAAGACGTTCAGGATGTTCAGGTAGCCGCAGAAGTTGTTATACAGCCACAGGGCCGCCAGGGTTCCCAGGATGCCGTTGAAGAGGACGGTGAACCGCTTGGGAATGCCGGTGATGTTGGAGAATCCCAGGCCGGAGGTGTAGATGGCGTTGTCGTTGGTGGTCCAGATGTTCAGGCCCAGGGCAATGATGGCCCACAGCAGCAGTCCCTGCTTGAAGAGCACCTCGGAGATGTCGTTGACCTGATAGGTCATGGTGCCCACGGCCCCGAAGAAGAACATCAAGGAGTTACCCAGGAAGAAGGCGATCACGGTGGTGATTACGGCAATCTTGGCGTTCTTGGAGAAGCGGACGAAGTCGGGGGTGCAGGAGCCGCCGGAGATGAAGGAGCCCACGGAGATGGCGATGGCGCCGGCAGCACCGATCACGGCCTCGGGGGCGGGCTTGAAGGTGGTCATCACATCCCAGCCGGAGCGCACGGCCTCTCCGCCCTCGGGGAATCCGGTGGTCAGGGCGCGCACGGTGGAGTAGAGGCCCAGGATGATGATAGCGGGCACCGCCACGTAGGAGAGGATGGTGAGGCTCTTGATGCCGAAATAGGCCGTGGAGGTCATCAGAAGGCCAGCCACCAGGGTGATGTACCACAGGGAGGCGGTAGAATTGGCCCATTCATATCCCATGCCCTGCAGCCACTTCTGGACAGGGATGGAGAACATGGCCACGCCCACGCCGAACCAGCCCACCTGGGTGATTCCCAGCAGGAAGCTTGGCAGATAGGAGCCCTTCTGGCCAAAGGAGTAGCGGCAGAGAATGTGGATGGAGTTTCCCGTGCGGGCGGCGATGAAGGCCAGAGCGCCGCAATAGGCGCCCAGAATCAGGTTTCCGGCCATGACGGCCCAGAGGAACCCGGTGAAATCCATGCCCTTGCCCAGGGTGCCGCCCGCCCACATGGAGGCGGAGAAAAAGGTGAAGCCGAGCATCACCATCATCATGGAAAGAAAGCCTTTCCGACTTTCCGCATTGACAGCGCTCTGTTCAAAGTCACCGCTGACATGCCCTGTTTTCTTGTCCATCTGGAGGTTCTCCTGTGTGTTCGTTTTGGGGGATATTGGGGTTCGGAGGGGGGAGGGGAAGAGTGTCCTGCAAAGGACGGAAAGGGGGGAATGGGGCGGGAGGGATCTCCCGGGGAAGATTCCCGCACACAAAAAAATCCGAGATTGTTCATCTCGGATTTGAGGGAAGAGAAAAGGCGGTTAGAGCATCTTCTCCATTTTTTCCAACTGCCGGAGGGAGAGCGTCTTCAAGTCAGTGTCCTCGGGGAAGCGACTGACATCCAGGGAAGGGAAGCGTTCCGTCAGCAGCTGCGGGAAGGTCATGCCATGTTCGGCGAACTGGAGGTTCTGGCGCCAGTAGCCAATGACATCCTCCACATAGTCCTTGAGCCAGAAGGCCCGGGACCCGGCATCGTAGATGGTACAGCGCTCCAGGGGGTAGGCGGGATCCTCATACTGGGACTCTACGAATTCCGGCGCCATCAGGGAATGCCAGCGGAGAAGATCCGTCCCCGTCAGCCGCACGGACAGGGGGGTATCCGCCTGGGCGCAGGTAAAGCAGCCCTCGAAGTAAATCAGGGCTGTACGCTCGTAGCCCACAAAGAGCTCCCGGCACTGCCGGTCAATGTCTTCCAGGATTTCCAGGGCTTTCCCCCCGCCGAAGGTGAAGAAGAGAATGGAGCGGAGGCGCACCCGCAATTCCAGGGCGCTGCGGAGCAGCTCCTGGAGGGCGTAGCGCAGACTGGTACCCGTGGCCACCACATCCCCGATCACTAAAGTGGCCTGCTCCGGAAAATAGACCTTGGCATAGTCGTTCTCCGTGATGTGCCAGTCCTCGGAATCGGCGGAGTTCCGGGCCCGCTGGGCGCTGATGAAACAGGTGGTGTGCCCGTTCCAGCCATAGGCTTCCGCCAGGGCGTCCCGAAGCCCGTAGTTCAGCCCGCCCCGGAGAATGTTCACCACCACGGTCTCCTTCTCCTGGAGTTCCAGGGGACGGGCGGCCAGGACCTTCCGGCAGGCATGGCGGAGGCGCAGGGTGTAGTCGTATCCGGCCACCCCGGGATCGTTGCAGATGGCCCGGCTCTCCGGCGTCGAGGCGATGTAGGCGTCCACCTGTCCCTCGTGGGAAATGCGGTAGAGGGAGACCTCGGAGGTCTTGTGCACGGGAATCAAAGTGGCGCTGGCCGTCAGTTCAGACATGGCGTGGCAGGGGGATGGGAAGAGATTCCGCAAAAATCCCTCCGGGAGGGGGAGGCCTTCCGGAGGGAATGAGGATGGAGAGACGACCCTATTAGAAGTGGAAGTGCACGAAGGGGATCAGGGGCGTCTTGCTATCCAGGATGATGTTCACCAGACCGATCTGGATGCCCCGGGTCATGTGCTTGGTGAGGTTCAAGGCGCCCAGCTGGAAGCCTTTCATCTCATCGTTGACATTCACAAGGCCCACCTGGCCGCCGTCCAGACGCTGGGCATAGTTGCCCAGACCCAACTGGGCGCCGGTCAGCTTCTCCGCATAGTTGCCCAGACCCAGCTGGGCGCCGGTCACATCATAGCTGAAGTTGAGCAAGCTCCACTGGGCACCCTTCACCATGGTGGCGCCAGCCAGGAGACCGCCCTGGAGACCCCGGACCGTCCCCTTGGTGTAGGCCAGAAGACCGCTCTGGACACCGTAGATGTCCTTGCGGACGATGGACAGCCAGCCACTCTGCCAGCCCCTGAAATCGGCACCCTTGGCATCCTGGAAGAGACCCAGCTGCACACCGTAGACATCTCCTTCCGTCCAGTTGGCGAAGCCCAGCTGCACGCCCTTGGCGACGCCTGTGGTGTAGTTCACGATGCCCAGGGTGAATCCCACGCTGTCTTGCACAGAGCCCATGACATTCAGCCGCACGCCCGCCTGGTCGCAGTCCAGGGAAGGATACTGGCAGGTGTCGCAAAGTCCCAGAACGATGGGCTCGCCGCCCATGACAGAGAAGGCAGCCAGGCTGCAGACCAAAGCAAAGAGAGAGAGAATCTTTTTCATCGTAGGTTGTTCTCCTTAGGAATTGGGGTGAAACACGAAACAGGAGGGAGGAGAAGGCAAGACAGGGCCCCGACGCCCCCCCGCAGGAGAGGGAAAAACCGAAATCCCCTTAATATACCCCGAATTTTTCCCTAGCCGGAAGACAGACCCCAATTCCTGTCCGGGGGAAGAAGCGGAAAAAATCTGTCATTTCTTGGAAAATTCTGTTGATTTTTCTCGAAAAAAGGATATTTTAGGGAAGAATTGGGAAAATTTGGGCGAAAGTGGGGCGTTTTGGGAAGTTTTTCCATCCCCACCCCCACGTCCCACCCCACGTTTCGCTCTCCTCCCCTCCCCTTCTTCCTCCTCCCCCCATGGCCGAAACGGCACCCACCAAAATGCGCCTCTTCACCGGAACCTACCCGGTGAGCGTGGACAGCCAGCGCCGACTGGCTCTCCCGCGGACATGGCGGCTGCCCACCGACCAGCCGGACACCAACTTCTATCTGGTCCCCGGCAGGGCGCGGCGCATCCAGGTGGTCACGGAGGAGAAGATGCAGGCCATTTTCCAGCGACTGGAGAACAGCTCCCTGGCCAACGACGACAAGATCGCCGCCTATACCGACATCGCCTCCAAGATCCAGATCGTGAACCTGGACAGCCACGGCCGGTTCGTCCTGAGCGCCGACCTGGCGGAGTTTGCCGGCATCAAGGACAAGGCGGTCTTCCTGGGTTCCATGGTCTACGGCACGATCCTGGCGCCGGATGCCTGGCAGGAACGGCAGGCCCCCTTGAACTCCAGCTTCGACTTGCTCCAGAAAATCGAGGAAGACACCCGGGCCAGCACCTCCCCCACGGCACCATGACCCAAGATTCCTCTTTCCACCATATTCCTGTCCTGCAGCAGGAGGCCATCCGCCTCCTTCGGGAACTGCCAGGGCAGAGGATCGTGGATGGCACCCTGGGAGGCGGGGGGGACACCCAGGCACTCCTGGAGCAGGACGACAAACGGGAAGTCCTGGGCATCGACCGGGATCCCGCCGCCCTGGAAGCCGCCACCCGGCGCCTGGCCCCCTTCGGAGACCGCTTCCACCCCTGGCACGGCACCTTCAGCCAGATGGAAATGGCCGTGGCCCAGCAGGGATGGAAGACCGTGGACGGCATCCTCCTGGACATCGGGGTCTCCTCCCCCCAGATCGACACCCCGGAACGGGGATTCTCCTTCCGCTTTGACGCCCCCCTGGACATGCGGATGGATCCCACTTCCGCCGACCCCACCGCCGCCGATCTCCTCAACACCCTTCCCCAGGAAGCCCTGGCAGACCTCTTCTGGACCTACGGGGAGGAGCGGCTGTCCCGCCCCATCGCCCGGGCCATTGTGGAGCGCCGCCGGGAGCGTCCCTGGGCCACCACGGGGGAGCTGGCCCAGCTTCTGGAGCGGATTGTGGGGCGCGCCCGTCAGCATGGCCTTCCTCCCCCCACCCGGGTTTTCCAGGCCCTGCGCATCGCCGTCAACCACGAGCTGGAGGAACTAGAGGAGGCCCTGCGGGCCGCGGAACGCCTCCTTGCCCCCGGGGGACGCCTGGTGGTCATCAGCTTCCACTCCCTGGAGGACCGCATCGTGAAGCGCTTCTTCCAGCACGCCGCCCTGGCCTGCCTCTGCCCCCCTGCCGTTCCCCGGTGCATCTGCCATAAGCAAATCACCTTCCAGCCCCTCACCAAAAAACCGATAACCGCCACCGAAGAGGAACTGGCCCAAAATCCCCGCGCCACCTGCGCAAAACTCCGGGCGGCCCAGCGCACCAGCGCCCCTCCCGAGTTCCCCGGCAACTGATCCCCCCTTCCCCCATACACCACACGGCACGAACCGACACTCTCCCCACATGTTCCTCTACACCACCGCCACCCCTAAACGCCAACAAAAGGAAAACAACGGGAAGCTGAACGGCACCTTGTGGATCCTGATGCTCTTTACTCTTCTGGGCATGGCGGCCTATGCGGCATACCACCACAACAGGAACGTCCAGACCATCCGCAGCATCCGCAAGGAAATCCGGCAGACGGAACTGCGCCGGGAGGAGCTGCAGAAGACTCTTCTCAATCGGGAAAACAAGCTGGAGGAGCTGATGGACGGCGGGAGCATCGCCCGCCTGGCCACCCCCCTGGGTCTGCGCCATCCCCCCCACAACCAGAGAGTCATCCCTCTGAAAGTCTGTCGCACCCAGGAAGGTCGTATTGTCCCCATCACCGTGGGCGCACGGCGCTGAAACACATTTCCCCCATGCCTCCTCCTCTGCCCTGATTCTCCATGCCCCACTCCTCCCCTCATCCACCCTGCTCCACTCCCGTCGGGAAAGGAAAAGGGTGGATTGTGCGTTTACGGGAGGCCATTCACCCCTGGCATTCTCCAGACCAGGGGGAAAACCAGGGAGAAGCGCAAGTGCTCACCACCCAGCTGCGCCAGGGGCTTCTGGCCCGGCGGATGATTCTGCAGACCATATTGGCTCTCGTCACCGCCGCCCTCCTCTTCCATATTGGAAAGCTCCAGCTCTGCGCAGGGGGATACTACCAGGATCACGCCCGCCGCCTCACCGTGCACACCTCTGTCGAGACGGCAAAACGGGGGAGCATCCTGGATCTCCACGGCAACAAATTCGCCGTGGACCAGTCCACGAAAGATCTCTATGTGGAGCCCCGCCGCTTCCAGGAAAAAATCCCCCTGGTCGCCAAAATCATGGCCCGGCATCTGGATCTGGATGCCCTGACCCTGGAAAAGCGCTTCCAGGAGGCGGCAAACCACGTCTTCACCATGAAGATCTCCGACGGCATCCCCCTGGAATATGTCCATGAATATGCCTTGAGCACCATCCCCGGACTGATTCTCCGCCCCATCCGGGACGCCCAGGGACGCCCCATCGCCTTCAAAGCCTATCTGGCTCCCCGTGGACTCACCAAAGAGCAGGTTTCCCTCTGCCTGGAACGTATCCCGGAGTGCTTCAATCTCAGTAAGATCGAACTGAAGAGCAAGATCCAAAACACCCAGGAAAGATGCCAGGAGATCTCCGTCAAGCGGGGCATTTCCCGGGAGGACGCCTCCCGCATCCTGGAGGAGCTGGAGGGCATCGGCATTCGCAAGGGCGTGCGCTACCTCGACTCCTGGATCCGTTTCTACCCGAGAAACACGGAGCTGTCCAACCTGCTGGGCTACACCAACCATGAAAACCAGGGAGTCTCTGGCGTGGAGGCCCTGATGGATTCCTATCTCAAGCCTACCCCCGGGAAAAGCGCCTTCCAACGGGATTTCCAGGGCAATCCCCTGGGAGAGGGAACCCAGCTGCTTCAGCAGCCCGTGGATGGAAGCGATGTCTATCTGACCATCCAGGAGCCCATCCAGCGCATCCTGGAAGAGGAATTGTCCGCCCTCTGGGAAAAGCATCGGCCGGACCGGGCCTACGCCATCATGGTCGATCCCTCCACCGGCGCCATCATGGGGCTGGCCCAGTTCCCCCAATTCAACCCCAACGACCGCAGCACCATGGAGGATGCCGATGTCTGCCAGAACCACGTTCTGCTGCAGTGCTACGATCCGGGTTCTATTATGAAGCCCATCAGCCTTACGGCGGTTCTGGATGCCGGGGTGGCCGACCTGAATACGGTCAAAGACTGTGAGAAGGGAAGATGGACCTACAACCGGAAGGCCCTGCGGGATTCCCATGCCTACGAGGACTTGACGCTGGCTCAGGTCATCCAGAAGTCCAGCAACATCGGCACGGCCAAGTTCTCCCTGGACCTGGGAGAGGAGAAAATGTATTCCTACCTCCGGGCCTTCGGCTTCGGCAAACCCACCGGTCTGGGCTTCTATCCCGAGGAGGGAGAGCCCGTGGTCTTCCGCCAGGAGTCCCGGGGACTCTTCCGCGCCCTGCACCAGTGGGACTCCCTCACCATCACCCGCGTCCCCATGGGACAGGGCATCACCGTCCCCCTGCTTCAGGTGCTCCAGGCATGGAGCGCCCTGGCCAACAACGGGGAAATCATGCAGCCCTACCTGGTGGACCGGGTGCAGCATGCAGACGGCACCATGGAATACTGCCGCCCCCATCCCAAAGGGGAACCCGTCTCCGCCAGCGCCGTGGAGAAGATGACCCGGGCCCTGACCATGGTTACCCAGAAAGGAGGCACCGGCACCCGGGCCGCCGTCAAGCATTTCCAGGTGGCGGGCAAGACCGGCACCGGGCAGATGTGGATCCAGCCGGATCTGGCCAAAGGCATCCGGGGACACTATGCGGAAAATCAGTTCCTTGCCTCCTTCATCGGCTTTGCCCCGGCCTCTCATCCCAGGTTCCTTCTGCTGGTCTCCGCCGAAAATCCCACGGTGGGGGCGCACACGGGCGCCGGCGTGGCCGCCCCCGTCTTCCAGCGCATCGCCACCAGAACCCTGGAATATCTCCAGGTGGCTCCGGATGACGCGGAGGAGACTCCCCCGGCAAAGACTCCGTCCCGCCCCTCTACCGCACAACGGTAAACTTACCCCACGCCAGGCGCACACCTGACACCCTATTCTCCATTATGGGCCTCCCCTCCTCTCTCCCGGTGAAACTCCTGCAATTCGGAGAAGGAAACTTCCTCCGCGCCTACATCGACTGGGCTGTGGAAAAGATGAACGGGAAGGGGCTTTTCCAGGGGAGTGTCCAGATTGTCAAGCCTCGCCCCGGAGGAAATCCTGGCGTCTGCCACGCCCTCAATGCCCAGAAAGGACGATACCATGTGGTGGAACGGGGAATGGTGAAGGGGAAACCCTGGGAGTGCTCTACCCTCATCCAGTGTGTCCGGGGAGCCTACCTTCCTGACCAGGATCAGGAAAAGATCCAGGAAGCCGCCCTCTCCCCGCATTTGGAACTCATCGTTTCCAATGTGACAGAGGCCGGACTGGTCTATCGTCCCGGCGATCAGGAAACCTATCCCGGCCGGCTGGCGCACCTGCTATCCCTCCGGGCAAAGGCTGGCCTCCCGGGTGTCATTCTCCTCCCCTGCGAACTCCTGGAGAACAACGGAACGCTGCTCAAGGAATATGTCCTCCACCACCTGCAGGACAAGAACGCCGCACCGGAAGTCTTCGCCTATGTGGAAAGGGAATGTCTTTTCTGCAATTCGCTGGTAGACCGCATTGTCTCCGGCTTTCCCACCGGGGAAGAAGAGTATTTCCAGAAGCAATGGGGAGAAAAGGACGACTGTCTCGTCTGCTGTGAGCCCTTCTTCTTCCTGGCCGTGGAGACCGATCAGCCGGAACGGCTACGCCGGGCCTTCCCCGCGGAGGCCGCCGGACTGAACATGGTGGTGGCCCCGGATATCTCGGCCTACCGTACCCGAAAAGTCCGCATGCTCAACGGTGCCCATACGGCCAGCGTCCTGGGGGCCATCATGGATGGCCTGACCACTGTGGACGAAATGATGGGCTCCCCCAAATATCTCCCCTTCCTGCACGAACTCCTCTTCCAGGAGGTAGCCCCCATTCTGCCCCTGCCGGAAAAGGCAAAGGAAGAATATGCAAAAGCGGTCCTGGAGCGCTTCTCCAACCCCTATGCCCATCACCGGCTTCTCTCCATTGCCCTGAACAGCGTCTCCAAATGGAAGGTCCGGGTTCTCCCCTCCCTCAAAGAGTATCAGGAGAAATTCCATAGCCTACCTCCCGCCATGACCCATTCCCTGGCCTACTTGCTGCAATACTATCTCCAGGGACGGGGCAACGATATCCCCGAGGTCCTGGAATTCTTCCAGGGGAATTCCACCCTGCCCCAAATCCTGGCCAATACCGCCCTCTGGGGCGAGGATCTATCCCGAATCCCCAAACTGGAAGAAACCCTGGACCTTATCCTCCCCAAACAAACAAGATAGGCGTCAACTCCCACCCCGTAAACGGGGTTCGGGGTGGATGGTATAGCGCCGGATGGTGGGACTCCGTGCGTTTCTTTCCCCCAAAATACATCCTGTGCCCCCAGGGGTTCCCGCTGCGCTTCACCCCTCGGGGGGTGGAACCTGCCACCCCGTAAACGGGGTTCAGGTTCAATTTTATCGCCTGCCGGGGGTTTGGTCGTCCCTGCGGTCCTTCCGCCCCCCCCGGGGGTTCCCGCTAGCCCATCTTTCGCACTTCGGGGGGTGTTTTGAGGCTAAACAGGCACAACA
>JAEDNW010000150.1:0-5107 GCA_016302315.1 Lentisphaeria bacterium | reverse complement strand
GACGCCCTGGTGGACGCCACCATGAAGCAGTTCCTGGAACTCATGGAGTCCGTCGCCGCCCTGGCGGAACTGGAGACCACTGTCATGCTCCTGGCACGGGAACTCAAGAAAACCCAGCGCCGCGTCAACGCCCTGGAACATCTCTTCATTCCGGACTACAAGGCCACCCTGCATTATATTGGCGAAAGCCTGGAATCCAAGGAACTGGATTCCTTCTTCACCAGCAAGCTCATCAAAAAACGGCTGGAGGCAGCGCAACGCAAGACCGAAGAGGAGACGCATGGATAACGTGAAGACGACGACGGCCTTTCTGAATCGTTTGCTCCTGGTGGTGGACGGCTCGGCAGAATCCGAAAACGCCACCGCCTTCGCCCTCAAGATGGCCAGGGCGCTCCCCTGCGAGCTCATCGCCGCCTATGTGGTGGATACCGCCACCATGGACTATCTCCAGCAAATGAGAATCTTCGTCTCCGAGGAACGGGCGGAACTGGAGGACTCCATCAACGCCAAGGGACAGGCATATCTCCAACGCACGCGGATGCTGGCCAAGGCTGCAAACATCCCCCTGGACACCACGATCCTCCGGGGCAGGTTCAGCAACGCCGTCCTGCAATTGCTCCGGCAAAGGGATGTCCAGGCCGTGGTCATCGGCGGACGAAAGGGACTCTACCGGCACAAGGACGCCTTCACCGTGGAACGGGAACTCCTCCTGGACCAGTCCCCCGTCCCCGTCATGGTGGTGAAATAGGGCGGCGCGCCCTTGAAAACAGGGCGGAGAGGGGAGGGCCGTTCCTGAGGAAGGGAGAGGCAAGGAGATTTTCGCAAGATGGACAAGAGCTGGTTTCGGAAATTACGTTGCGGCGCCTTCCTTCATTGGGGGCTTTACGCCATTCCCGGGGGAGTCTGGAAGGGGCGGGAGGTGGACTACATCGGGGAGTGGATCCAGGCCCTCCTCCGCATTCCCAACGAGGAATACTCCCAGCTGGCTCGGGAGTTCAATCCCGTGGACTTCGACGCGGACAAGCTGGTGTCCGCCTTCGCCCGGGCGGGTCTTGGCTATCTGGTCTTCACCGCCAAGCACCACGACGGATTTTGCCTCTTTGAGACCCAATACTCCGACTACAACAGCATGAACTCCCCCTGCCACCGGGATTTTGTCCGGGAGTTGTCGGAGGCCTGCGCCCGGCACGGGGTGAAGATGGGCCTCTACTATTCCCACTGTTTGGACTGGCATGAGAAGGATGGCTGCGATCCCCGTCCCGTGGGCAAGAACATGGGCCTCTGCTCCTGGGGGAACGACTGGGATTTTCCCGACCAGGGGGAGAAGGACTTTGGGCGGTATTTCCAGGGCAAGGTTCTGCCCCAGGTCCAGGAGTTGATGACCCACTATGGTCCCATCTCTGTTTTCTGGGCGGACTGCCCCTTCCCCGATGTGACGGCCGAAAGAGCCAGGCAGTTGGTGGATTTGGTCCACCGGCTCCAGCCCCGGTGCCTTGTCAACAGCCGAATCTGCGGGGTGGAGAAGATGGGGGATTACGGGACGCTGGGGGACAACGAAGTGCCGGCGGGGGTTTCCCCGGAGGATTTCCCCTCCGAGGGGATCATCACCTTGAATGACACCTGGGGCTACAAGCGTCACGATCACCATTGGAAGAGCGTCCGCGCGGTGGAGGGCATCCTCTTGGATTCCGCCCAGGCGGGAGCCAACCTCCTGGTGAATTTTGGCCCTGACGGCCAGGGGAATCTCCCCGCTCCCTGCTGGGATTTCCTGGAGGAGTTGGCCCGGTGGCACCGGCAGGTGGGGGAAGCCCTTCACGGGGATGGGCGCAATCCCCTTCCCCAGACCCTGTCGTGGTGTCGTCTTTTGGGGCGGGGACGGACCCTTTGGATCTTCCCCACCGGGAAGGCGGGGGATTCCGCCTCCTTGTCCGGGGTGGAGGGGGAGTTGGCTTCCTGCACGGTTCCGGTGGAGCGCCTCCCCAACGGGGATTGGCGGCTTTCCGGCCTGGAGGAGTTGGCCGAAAAGAATCTGCCGGCGGTGATGACGTTCCGGGAGGAGCCCCGCTACGACCACCGTCTCCGCCTGCAAAATGGGATCCTCACCCTGGCCGCCTCCCAGGGGAGGCTCTTCCACGGGGAAAGGGAACGGAAGGCGGGGGAGGGCGCCTTCGTGGGGCCCGCGGGGGAAACCATGGGGGATGCCGGGCATAGTTTCATGACGCCCATGGGATTGCGCAACTGGGGCAATCCCCAGGATTCCATCCAGTGGACTTGCCTCCTCCCCGCGGGAAAATATCAGATCCGCCTCCTCACCCGGCAGATGTGGCACCGCAAACCCTGGGAGTCTCAACGAAAGGTCCGCCTGGAGGTCGAGGGACAATGCTGGGAAACCCTCCTCCGTCCCGATCAAAGGGAGGCGGAGAATCTGTATTACCAGGGGAATTATTCCCGGCTGGCCAGCCTGGAACTTCCCCGGGACCAGGAGGTCACCATCAAACTCGCCACGAGGGAAGAACCCGAGCCCCAGGCGGAAATCCGCCTGGAAGCCCTGGAAATCCGCCGGGAATGACGGCGGCGGAACGCCCAGGGAGGGGCAGCAGGGGTTGGAAGGGACTGGAGCTTCCTGGGAATCGGGAAATCCGGCAATCTCCCCCCCCTGTGCAGCCTGGGGGGGCGAGGGCGGAACGCCCTGCTCCCCTTCGGGTCGTCGGGGTTCTTGAAGAGAGGGGTCACTCGGGCAGGGGGAGTGAGGATTCCCGCTGGATCAGCTCCAGGGGATGGAATTGGGTTTTGGGGAGTTCGGTGCCCAGGACGAGATGTTCTAGGACCCTTTGGGTGAGGGTTCCCAGGGGGGTGCGGACGCTGGTGAGGGGGATGGGGGCGTAGGGAGCGAACTCGGAGTCGTTGTATCCGAAAATCTGGACTTGTTGGGGGATCTGGATGCCCGCCTCCAGCAGACGCCGCATGACCCCTACGGCGATGCGGTCGTTGTGCACCACGATGGTGCGGCACTTTCCCTGTTGGATGAGGGGAAGGAGTTCCTCGGCGTAGTCCCTTCCCACCTTGAAGCAATTCACCTCGGGGGATTTGTCCCCGAGTACCCGGGCCCAATTGCCCTGCCACTTTTCGCACAGCGCCGCCACGGCCTCATGGGTGGCCACGGGCCCTAGGCCCTGTCGGGCGATGCGTTCCATGAGCTGGCAGTGGAATGGGCGGCGTTGGGAGATGCCCACGAAGCGGGGGAATTCGGGGAGTGGGTTCTGGAAGTCGTCGTAGTCGGGAAAATAGAGTTGGAGTCCCTGGTAGAGTTTGGAGGCGAGGGGATAGAACCTCATGACCGCGCCGATGACCACCAGATGCTGGAGTTTCATTCCGCGGATATGCCGGATGGCCTCGGGGAAGGAGGTGCGGTCCGTATGGATGTCCAGGCAACTGAAGACCTGGTGTTCCCGCTGGTGCTCCGTCAGGAAGCGCATGGCGGCATTGAGGACGGGGAGGGTGCGGTCGTCTGCGGAGCCCTGGAGCAGCAAGAGCCCCACCCCGTTCTGGGATTCCTTGCTGAAAAGCTTGATGGCCAACTGGTTAGGGACATATCCCGCCTGGTTGGCGAACTCCCGCACCCGCTGCACGGTCTTCGCGGACAGATGGTATCTCTCCGGATTGCCGGACAAGGCGATGGAGACCGTCGTCGCGGAGAGATTCAACGCCTTGGCCAGTTCCCGGACGGTCATGGGGGGCTATCGGGGGAGCTGGAGGGCTTCCTGGAGGACGGGGAGGACGGCTTCATACATTCGATAGAATCCCAGATCGTTGGGATGGCCACCGTCCACAGTGCAGAAATTCCTGCCCTGGGGGCCGAAGAACTCCCCGCCATCCAGGAACCACACCCGGGTGTCCCCGGCGCTCCGGGCGTTTTCGTAGGTGCGTTTCACGATGTCCCGCCGTTCCCGGGTGGCGTTGGAGCAGCGGGAGAGGAGGAGGATGGGGAGGGTGGGCTGGGCCTTGCGGAGAATGCGGAAGAAGGGCTCGTGGGTTTTGGCCAGATGCGCCTCGTCGGGGGCGTTGTAGTCGTAGTCCATGACGAAGGCGGCCAGTTCCAGCTCAGCGATTTTCGAGGCCAGGGCGGGCTCTCCCAGGGCACTGCCGGAAAAGCCCAGGTTGATTTGGGGGGCGTCCAGGGCACGGCAGAGCATGGTGGTGTAGTTGTTGGCGGGACGGCTGGCACACCCCCCCTGGGTGATGGAGGAGCCGTAGAAGAGGATGGGACGGGAGAGCTTCTGGGGAAGGGGAGGGAGCACCTGGGCCTGGGGGGCCAGCCCGATTTCCATCGTCTGGATGCCGGAGTATAGAGGCAGATAAAGGGTGATGGCGTGGAGCCCCTTCTCCGTGGGATAGCTCCAGAAGCGGTGTTCCAGGGTTTCCCGGGCGTGCTCCGGGGAGGGCTGGATGGTGGTGTAGTAGCATTCCCCGCCTCCCGGGGACTGGACGTAGAGGTCGAAGCCGGCGCTGCCAATCCGGGGCATGTGGTTCATGTCCGTGAAATTGCGGTACCTGACACGGATGGTCATGTGGGGGGAATCCGTGCGGAAACGAATCGCCCCGCCAGAGGTGTGGGTGCTCAAGGCCAAAGCCCCGGAGTTCACCTCCTTCTCCGTGAACTCCAGGGGAAGGCGATGGAGCATCTCCCCGTGGCGCCACCAGGGAAAGCCTGTGACCTGGAAGGGGGCGTCCAGCACATCCCAGTAGTGAACCGGCAAATCCCCTAGGCTCTCAACACGAAAATTCTTGTCAATCTTGGTGATGTCCATGACAAAAATATAGCCCGTCCCTCTCCTTCTCTCCTGGGTTAACTGGCCGAGGGACGCCAACAGGGGAAAAACACGGACCACACGGAGGCATGGCCATGCCGGGAATTTTGCTTTAAGTCTTTCTGGTCTAGAAATCTAGATTTCTAGATATCTAGATTTCTAGAAAGGGTTTTCCCCCAGGAAGGCCGCGTCTCCCCGGGAAGGCACGGAGGGTAGCTTTTCCTCAACCTCTCTGGGGCAAAATATTGGTAGCTTGAAAAAGTAAGCGCGCCTTCAGCAAGGGAAAAGGCACCCGCATC
>JAEDNW010000149.1:0-5169 GCA_016302315.1 Lentisphaeria bacterium | reverse complement strand
GGGCCGTCTCTTCCCGCTGTGGCGCCGCGGATGTGCTGGAGCTGGCGGGGGTTCCCCTGGATGCCTCCGTGCCGGAGCTGGAGCGCTCCCTGGCGGAGAATGGCATGGCCTTCCTCTTCGCCCGGGCGCTCCATCCCGTGATGGCTAAGGTGGCCCCTCTGCGGAAGGCCCTGAGCATCCGCACGGTCTTCAATCTGGTGGGCCCCCTGGCCAATCCTGCCCGGGCCCAGAACATGGTGGTGGGCGTGTGCCGGGATTCCCTGCTGACGCCCTTTGCGGAGGTCTTCCGGAATCTGGGGGTGGAGAACGCCCTGATTGTCCACAGCGAGGATGGGCTGGATGAGTTCAGCAGTCTGGCCCGGAATCAGGTGGCCATGCTGCGCAACGGGGAGATCACCCGCTTTGCGGTGGAGCCGGAGAAGCTTCTGCCTGCGCCGATGTGTGCGGGCACCCTGGAAGGCGGGGATCCGGTGGAAAATCTCCGGATTCTTCGGGCCATCCTTTCCGGAGAGGACCGCACGGCCCGCCGGGGAGCGGTCCTGCTGAACGCCGGCGCCGTGTGCTGGATTTCCGGCTTTGCCGACACCCTGGAGGAGGGCGTTTCCCTGGCGGAAAAGACCATCGACAGCGGTGCCGCCCTGGAGAAGCTGGGGAGACTGGCCCGATGAGCGATATCCTGCAGACCATTGTGGCCCGGAACCTCCCGCTCCTGGAGGAGCGCAAGGCAAAGCTTCCCCAGGCTCTTCTGGAGAAGCAGGCGGCCCAGGCCCCGGAACGTCCCTCCTTCGTCCAGGCCTTTCTTCCTGCCGCCACGCCCCGGGTCATCGGGGAGCTGAAGGCCGCTTCCCCCTCCAAGGGCGTCATTCGGGAACCCCTGGAGGTGCCTGCCCTGGCCCGGGAACTGGCGGAGGCGGGAGCCACCGCACTTTCCGTGTTGACGGAACCCCTCTTCTTCCATGGAAGCCTGGAGAATCTCCGGCGGGCGGCATCCGCCTGTCAAATTCCCTTGCTGCGGAAGGATTTCCTCCATGATCCCTATCAGCTGCTGGAGGCCAAGGCCGCCGGCGCCTCCGCCGTGCTGCTGATTGCCGCCATGCTGGAACCCTCCCGCTTCCGGATGCTGTGCCAGGAGGCCCGGGCATTGGGACTTCAGGTGCTGGGGGAGGCCCACACCCCCGAGGAGCTGGAAACCGCCGCCCAGGGGGATCTCCTGGGGGTCAACGCCCGGGATCTGAAGACTTTCCACACCTCCCTGGAAACCTCCGCCCGTCTCCTGGAAGTGGCGGCCAGCCGCTATCCCGAAAAGCCTCTCATTGCGGAAAGCGCCGTGGCCAGCCGGAAGGACATGGACATGCTGGCTTCTGCCGGGGCCCGGGGATTCCTCATCGGCGAGACCCTGATGCGCGCCCCTTCCCCCGGGGCGAAACTGAAGGAGCTCCTGGCATGAAGCTGAAGGTCTGCGGA
Organism: Lentisphaeria bacterium; assembly: GCA_016302315.1. Lineage (GTDB taxonomy): Bacteria > Verrucomicrobiota > Lentisphaeria > Oligosphaerales > Oligosphaeraceae > UBA1724. The sequence goes on along the minus strand of JAEDNW010000149.1, from coordinate 3,705 downwards.
TTAACCCGCCCGGAGGATCTTCCTGCCGTGGCCGCCGCCGGGGCGGAATACGCGGGATTCATCCTGGTGCCGGAGTCTCCTCGCCGGGTGACAGAGGAGCAGGCCCGGGCTCTGTTTCCTGTGTGCCGTTCCCTGGGGCTGAAGCCGGTGCTGGTGGTGCGGAATCTCCCCTTGCCCCGCCTCCAGGAAATACTGGGCCGTCTGCAGCCGGAGGTGGTTCAGCTTCACGGGGAGGAACCCCCCGAATACGCCGCCTCGGTGACGGGGGCGCAGGTCTGGAAAGCTTTCTGCCTGAAGGAGAAGGAGACTCTTCAGCAGGCCCTTTCCTTTCCCTGCCAGGCCGTAGTGGCGGATTCCGGCGGGGGGACGGGAAAACCCTGCGCCTGGGACCTGGCCCGGGAACTGGCCGCCCGACGCCCCACCTTTCTGGCCGGAGGACTCTCCCCGGCAAATCTTCGTCAGGCCATCTCCGCCGTTCAGCCCTACGGGGTGGATCTTTCCAGCGGCGTGGAGGAGGCTCCGGGAATCAAATCACACACAAAACTCCAACAACTAGGAGAATGCATGCCATGAATACACACTACGGAATCTACGGCGGACAGTACGTGGCCGAAACCCTCATGGGGGCCCTTCAGGAACTGGAGCGGGAGTATCTCGCCGCCCTGAAGGACCCTGCCTTCCATCAGGAGCTCCACGACCTCCTGAAGAACTACGTGGGCCGGGAATCCCCCCTCTATCACGCCAAGCGGCTTTCCCAGGCCTGCGGCGGCGCCCAGATCTACCTGAAACGGGAGGATCTCAACCACACCGGCGCCCATAAGGTGAACAACACCCTGGGCCAGGCCCTCCTAGCCCGCCGCATGGGCAAGAAACGCCTCATTGCCGAAACCGGCGCCGGCATGCACGGGGTGGCCACCGCCACCGTGGCCGCGCTCTTCGGCATGGAATGCGAGGTCTTCATGGGGGCTGTGGATGTGGCCCGCCAGGCGCCCAACGTGGAGCGCATGCACGTGCTGGGGGCCAAGGTGCGCTCCATCACCGAGGGAAGCCAGACCCTGAAGGACGCCATGAACGCCGCCCTCCGGGAATGGACCGCCACCAGCCAGGATACCTTCTACCTCATCGGCACCGCCGCCGGCCCCTATCCCTATCCCATGCTGGTGAAGGAGTTCCAGTCCGTCATCGGCAGGGAGGCCCGACGCCAGTGCCTGGAACAGTGCGGCCGTCTGCCGGACGAGGTGGTGGCCTGCGTGGGCGGCGGCAGCAACGCCATCGGCATTTTCGCAGGCTTCCAGGACGATCCCTCTGTCCAGCTGGTGGGAGCGGAAGCCGGTGGCCTGGGATTGGCCACGGGCATGCATGCGGCCAGCATCAACGGCGGGAAGGTGGGGATTCTCCACGGCATGAAGGCCTACTTCCTTCAGGACGAGCATGGCCAGATCCGGGATACCCATTCGGTTTCCGCCGGGCTGGACTACACGGGCGTGGGGCCGGAGCACTGCTTCCTGGCGGATTCTGGCCGGGCCCGCTACACCGCCATCGAGGATCACGAAGCCATCCAGGCCTTCGACACCCTCTGCCGTCTGGAAGGCATCATCCCTGCCCTGGAAAGCGCCCATGCCGTGGCCCAGGCCATGAAGGATGCCGCCACCATGAGACCGGATCAAATCATCATCGCCAATCTCTCGGGACGGGGAGATAAGGACATGGATAACATTCGCCAATACAAGGAGAAACATGGACAGAATCGCTAACATTTTCCAGACCAGAAAGCCTCTGGTGGTTTTCACGACGGTGGGATATCCCTCTCTGGAGCGGACCCGGGAAGGGCTGGAGACCGCCATCCAGAACGGGGCGGACATCCTGGAGCTGGGCGTTCCCTTCTCCGATCCCATGGCGGACGGACCGGTGATCGCCAACGCCTCCCAGAAGGCGGCGGACCAGGGAGTCACCCTGGAACAGGTGATGGAGGTGGCCGCCGAGGTGCGCGGCCGCCATCCGGAAGTCGGCCTGGTTCTCTTCAGCTACATGAATCCCCTCTACCATTACGGCCTGGAAGCCCTCTGCCAGAAACTTGCCGAGCTGGGGGTGGATGCCATCCTGCCGGTGGATCTGCCCCTGGAGGAGCGGGAGGAACTGCTGGCGCCCTGCCGGAAGCACGGCCTCCATCTCATTCCCCTGGTTTCCCCCCTGACGCCTCCCCAGCGGGCGGCGGAAATCTGCCGGGACATGACGGGGTTCGTCTATGCCATCAATGTGGCCGGCGTTACCGGTGCCCGGAAGAGTCTTCCTCCGGATCTGCCCGGCATGATGAAACGGCTGAAGCAGGTCACCAGCCTGCCGGTGGCTTCCGGCTTCGGCATCGCCAGCCGGGAGAGCGCCAGGGAGGCCGCCGCCTGCGCCGATGGCGTGATCGCCGGCTCGGGCTTCGTACGGGCCCTGGAGCAGGATGTGGCCTCGGCGGGACGCTTCGTCCGGGAGCTGGCCGAAGGCATGACGGAAGCCTAAAGACCGCTGCCTGCCCCCCCTCGCCGTTTCCCAGGGGGAGCTTTCCCGGGAAAATCCTGGGAAAACCCTGGGGCGGCGTTGGAAAAGTGCCATAAGTGGTTTACTTTTTCCTGAATTTCGGAGAATCTCCCCTCCGGACTTTCTGCATTCCCTCCCCCGGCATGCCGCCGGAGTCCCTGCATCCCTGCCAAACCACGGTTTTCTTCCGTGAGGCAGGGCGGGAATCCCCCTGCGTGCCGGGCGTCTTGTTCATATCACACACACACACAGCTCCGCCTCGGAAAGGAGACACGCCGCCGGCATGGACATCGGCGCCGCTTCTTCCGGGAGACGGAACACACATTGGAGACTCCTTTTGTGGGCACCAATTTCGGAAATCTAGGTAGTCTGGGCGATTTCTTCAAGCAGACGGGAACGGAGCAGCCCTGCCGCGTGCGGGGATGCAAGAACATGGTGACGGTTTCCCAGGAACAGGCACTCTTCGGCAAGGCCCACGGAGGACGGGGAGAAGGGGGGAAGATGTGCGAGGCGTGCTGGAGCTTCTACCAGTCCGTCCAGGATAAGCAGGTGCCTTGCTCCAAGGCCGGCTGCAAAAACACCTGGACCTGGACCCGGTTCCAGCAGCTGGAGTCCCATGTGCGCGGCTTTGACACGCCCCCCCGACGTCTCTGCCCGGAGTGTGCAGAGGAAGGCAAGGACAAGAAGGATATCCAGGTGCCCTGCCGGGTGAAGGGATGCAAGAATACCTGGACCTGGACGGCGAAGATGCAGGTGGAATCCAAGGACAAGCGCCCCCCGCGCCGCCTCTGCCCGGAATGCTTCGCCCTGTGGAGCAAACTCCAGGATCAGGAAATTCCCTGCCGGGTGAAGGGGTGCAAGAACACTCTCTCCTGGAGCCGCGTCCAGCAGCTGGAATGGATCAAGGAAGGACGCAAGGTGGAGAATCCTCCCAAGAGAATGTGCCCCTCCTGCCTGGAAAAGTTCAATCTCCTGAAACCCATGGAGGTGCCCTGCCGCATCAGCGGGTGCTCCCATGTCTGGACCTGGCTCCCCTTTGAACAGCTGGAGGCTGCGGTCAATCTTCCTCTCCCCAGCCAGAAGACGGAAGCCGCTGCCCCTGTGGCGGAGAATGCCCCTGCGGTGGAGAATGCCCCTGCGGTGGAGAATGCCCCTGCGGTGGAGAATGCCCCTGCGGTG
>JAEDNW010000148.1:0-5211 GCA_016302315.1 Lentisphaeria bacterium | reverse complement strand
CATTTTATTATGTAGGTAGCAAACATAATATACTGCATTTCAATTGGTTATCATGCCATTTCGTTAAATTTTCCATGAATTAACTTCACGGATTCAGGTATATCATAATTCCTCCCGAAGGACGGAAATGTCGCCTACTTTTTTGCTTCATCTCCATATTGTTAAGTGACAAAATTGTTAAGTGACAAAATTGAAAAAAAATAAGATTAAAACCCTGTGAGAAATGGCAGAATGGGGGTTCTCCGGAGAAAGCGACCGGTCTTGTCCGGATTTTTGAGGGGTGGGATGCCCCCGACGCCCCCGTAGGGCAGAAGGATGTCATCTTCCTTGGGAAGAGGGGTTCCGCAGGGAGTCTAGGAATTACATTACCTTGTTTTCCGAATCCCCTCCCCTTTTCTCCCTGTTTTCCTCCGGATTTCTCTCTTCATGCGCTTCTCCCATGTCCACCTCCACACGGCAGCCGGTGTGCTGCCTCCCCGGTGCATGAGCAGCCAGGAGCTGGAGGAGCGCCTCTCCCCCCTGTACCAGCGTCTGCATCTGGCGGAAGGGAGGCTGGAGCTGATGACGGGCATTCGGGAGCGCCGCTTCTGGGAGCCGGGCACCCTGCCCAGCGACGCCGCGGTCCTGGCCGGCCGGAAGGCCCTGTCCCTGAGCGGCATCTCTCCCCGGAAGATCCAGGCCCTCCTCTTCTGCGGAGTCTCCCGGGACTGCGTGGAACCCGCCACCTCCACGGCGGTGGTGCGGAAGCTGGGACTCCCCCAGAATGTGCTGAACTTCGACCTCTCCAATGCCTGTCTGGGGGTGGCCAGCGCCATGGCCATTCTAGCCCCCATGCTGGAACAGGGCCTGGTGGATTGCGCCATGGCCGTCACGGGGGAGAACGGAGGTCCCCTGGTGGAGCACACCATCCAGCGCCTCAATCAGGACCCCTCGGTGACCCGGCAGAGTCTGAAGGAGGAATTTGCCAGCCTGACCATTGGCAGTGCCGCCGCCGCCATCATCCTCACTCGGGAGGGAGGCCATCCCCTCCGGGCCCTGGGACACGCCTCCAACTGCCAGTGCGATGATCTCTGCCGGGGCGACGCCGCCGGCGGCATGACCGAGGGAAGCGCCCCGGTGATGCGCACCGATTCCCACCGCCTTCTGGAGGAAGGAGTCCAGGTGGCGGAGCGGATGTGGCAGGATCTCCGGCGGGACGCCCCCTGGGGCGACGACGTTCTTCCCGACCTGATCTGCGGCCACCAGGTGGGCAAGGCCCACCGCGACCTCCTCTTCCAGCGCCTGGGCCTCCCGGTGGAGCGGGATTTCCCCATTTTCCCCGAGACCGGCAACTGCGGCTCCGCCTCCCTTCCCCTGGCCCTGGCTCTGGCCCAGGAACGGGGCGCCCTCCTGCCCGGTGTGAAGGTGGCTCTGCTGGGCATCGGCAGCGGCATCAACTCCCTGGGCTTTGCCCTGGATTGGTAGCCGCCCCCCCCCTCTACTTCTATCCCCGAAGACAATCCATCCCCATCATAGATAGGTTTTCCATCCCATGGCATTGAATCTCATCCAGCAGATCCTGGCTTCCCACCTCGTCGAGGGAGAGCTGATTCCCGGCACCCCCATTGCCATCCACATCGACCAAACCCTCTGCCAGGACGCCACGGGCACCATGGCCTTTCTGGAGCTGGAGGCCATGGGCGTCCCCCAGGTGAAGACCGAGATTTCCGTCCAATACATCGACCACAACACCAATCAGATGGGGCCGGAGAACGCCAATGACCACCTCTATCTCCAGAGCGTCTGCGCGGCCAAGGGCGTCCGCTTCTCCCGTCCCGGCAACGGCATCTGCCACCAGGTCCACCTGGAGCGTTTCGGCATCCCCGGCAAGACCCTGCTGGGCTCCGACTCCCACACCCCCACGGGCGGCGGCATCGGCATGGCGGCCATCGGCGCCGGCGGACTGGATGTGGCCCGCGCCATGGCCGGCCTCCCCTTCCGCCTCACCTGCCCCAGGGTGCTGGGCGTGAAGCTCACGGGCAAACTCTCCCCCTGGGTCTCCGCCAAGGACGTGATCCTCAAGGTCCTCTCCATCCTCTCCAGCAAGGGCAACGTGGGCGTCGCCGTGGAATACTTCGGGGACGGCGTGGCCACCCTCTCCGTGCCGGAACGGGCCACCATCACCAACATGGGCACCGAGCTGGGTGTCACCACCTCCGTCTTCCCCTCCGACGAGGAGACCCGACGCTTCCTGGAGGCGGAGGGACGGGGCGACCAGTGGGTGCCCCTGGCCGCTCAGGAGGGAGCCCAATACGACCGGGTGCTGGAGATCGCCCTGGACGAGCTAGTGCCCATGGCGGCCTGCCCCTCCAACCCCGCCAACGTGAAGACCGTGGCAGAGGTGGCCGGCCTGCCCTGCAGCCAGGTTCTGGTGGGCTCCTGCACCAACAGCAGCCTGAAGGACATGCAGCTGGTGGCGGCCATGCTGAAGGGGCGCAGCGTTCATCCTGGCGTCTCCCTGGCCGTGGCCCCCGGCTCCCGCCAGGTCCTGGAGATGCTGGCGCGGGACGGCAGCCTGGCCACCATGCTGGCCGCCGGATGCCGCATTCTGGAAAGCGCCTGCGGCCCCTGCATCGGACAGGGCTTCAGCCCCGCCTCCGGCACCATCTCCGTGCGCACCAACAACCGGAACTTCCTGAACCGCACCGGCACCAAGAACGACCAGTGCTATCTGGTGAGCCCCGCCACCGCCGTGGCCACCGCCCTCACCGGCGTGCTGACGGACCCCGTCGTCCTGGCCAAGGAGCTCCACCTGGAGGAGCCCGTCTGGACCATGCCGGAGCACTTCCTGGTGGACGACCGCATGGTGATCGTCCCGCCGCCGGAGGGCACCCCCGTGGAGATCGTCCGCAAGGAGACCATCGGCGAGCCTCCCCACTGCACGGCCCTGCCGGACACCCTGGTGGGCGAGGCGGTCATCGCCGTGGGAGACCGCATCACCACGGACCACATCATGCCCGCCGGCGCCAACCTGAAGCTGCGCAGCAACATTCCCCGCTACGCCCAGGTGGTCTTCGACTGCTACAACGAGCCCGGGAAACCCACCTTCGCCCAGCGGGCAGCCGCCCTGCGGGATCAGGGGAAGACGGGCTTCATCGTGGCCGGCGAGTCCTACGGACAGGGCTCCAGCCGGGAACACGCCGCCATCTGCCCCATGTATCTGGGCATCCGCTGCGTGATGGCCATTTCCTTCGAGCGGATCCACGCCGCCAACCTGGTGAACTTCGGCATCCTCCCCCTCTGCTTCCAAAGCCGGGAGGACTACGAGGCCCTGAAGGAAGGCGACGCCATCACCATCGCCGGACTGCGGGCCCAGCTGGCTCAGGGCGATGAGATCCACGCCTTCGCCAAGGGACGGGAATTCATCCTGAAGTGCACCCTGACTCCCAAAGACCGGGAAATCGTTCTGAAGGGTGGTCTCCTGGTGACGGAATAATGGGTGTCTCCTCCCTCTCCTACACCCTGGGGCCGGAACTAGCCCTGGGGGGCATGGCGCGGCTCTGGAAAATCACCCTGCGGGATGGCCGGCCGGCCGTCCTGCGGGAGATGCATGCCTCCAAATTCTTCTCCCTCTCCCTGCGGCAGCGCTTCCAGGCGGGCACCCAGGCCCGGCTGCGCCTCTCCCCCCATCCCAATGTGGTCAATTCCCTGGAGCGGGGAACCCATTTCCTGAAGCCGTACGAAATCCTGGAATTTGTGGACGGTCCGTCTTTGCGGACGTTGATGACCCAGGGAGACCCCACCCTGAAGGGATGCCTTCCCCATGTGCTTCTGGAGATGGCCCAGGCCCTGGCCTGGGTGCACCAGTGCGGCCTGATGCATCTGGATGTGAAGCCGGAGAACTTCCTCCTGCAGCGCCAGGGCTCTTCCTACGCGGTGAAACTGACGGACTTCGACCTGTGCCGCCCCCGGGACTCCCATGGCCCCCGCCGCCAGCTGGGCACCCCCGGCTTCATGGCCCCGGAACAATTCCTCCAGAAGCTTTCCTACCAGGCCTCGGATGTCTTCGCCTTCGGCCTCATCGCCTACCAGCTGCTCACGGGAAAGCATCCCTTCTCCGGCACCACCCCCAGGGAGACCTGGAAACACCAGGCCAGCCCCCAGGTGCAGCCCCGCCCCATGCGGGAACTCCAGCCTACCCTGAATCCCAAGCTGGAATTCGTGGTGACCGGATGCCTCCGCAAGAATCTGGATCAGCGCTATGCCAACATGAACCTGGTTCTCCAGGCCCTGAACAGCGCCCTCGCCCCCAAATCATGACGCCCCACTTTTTCAGCGACAGCGACGAAAAGACCCTGGCCATGGGCATGGCCCTGGCGCCTAGTCTGCAGGATGGCACCGTCATCGCCCTCACCGGGGATCTGGGATGCGGCAAGACCGTGCTCTCCCGGGGCATTGCCCGGGGACTGGGCATCGTGGAGGCCGTCACCAGCCCCACCTTCACCGTCGCCCAGGAATACCGGCGCCCCGACGGGAAATTCCTCTATCATCTGGATATGTACCGCATTGCCGATGAACAGGCCGCCCTGGCCTTCGGCATCGACGAATTCCTCTTCCAGCCCAATGCCATCACCCTGGTGGAATGGCCGGAACAAATCGCCGGACTCCTGGATTCCCCCAAAAGGCTCACCATCCGCTTCCAGCACCTGGCCGAAGGCCAGCGCGCCCTGGAATTCCTCAACTTCCCTCCCCATACCCTCCGGCAGGCCGCCCTGGCCGCAGGGCTGACCCCACTCTCTGCTCCCCCTATCCCCTGATCCCCTACCTCCTCCCCCCGTTGACAACCAAATAGAAGGACGACTATGTTAATCTTCTTGCTGGGCATTGGACTTCTGATTCTCGGTTATTTCACCTACGGAAAGCTGGTTGAGCGCATCCTGGCGCCCGATGACCGCCAGACTCCGGCAGTGACCCGGCGAGACGGGGTGGATTTCCTGATTCTTCCCTCCTGGAAGAACATGCTCATCCAGCTGCTGAACATTGCAGGGGTGGGGCCCGTCATCGGCGTCATCCTGGGCATCCGCTTCGGGGCGGCCGTCTTCCTCATCATTCCCCTGGGCAACGTCCTGGGGGGCGCCGTCCACGACTTTGCCTCGGGCATGATGTCCCTCCGGCGCAACGGCGAGAATCTGCCCTGGATGATCCGGGACTCCCTGGGCAAGAAGATCTATT
>JAEDNW010000147.1:0-5257 GCA_016302315.1 Lentisphaeria bacterium | reverse complement strand
GAAGCAACACAACGTCCCCACGGGACTCCACCTCTTCCCCTTCGGCGGCCACGGCGCAGGGCTGGCCACCGACACCATCGACACCATCCAGTGGCCGGAACTGGCCCACCGATTCCTCCAGCGCGTCTGGAATCCCCCGAAAAACTGACGCCTCCCCCGCCCGGGGGGCGCAGGAGGCATTCCGGGAAGCCTCCCCCCTCGCTTGTGGGGTTCCCGGTGGATGGCGACAGCGCCCAAAGAGGGGGATCCCCCCGCCCCCCCCCTTTTCCCTCCCAAGTGGCGGAAAATCAAAAAAAATGGGGGCTGTTCCGAAAAAAATCCCTTTTTTGGGGAAATTGCCTCTTGGGATTTGGAATTTTTTTTGCTATACTATTAAATATACGGATTAGCCAAGGGGCGCATTCCGCCCGACCCCTTGGTTTTTCCGCCCTGCTTTTCCCCATCCGCCTCCCCCTTGACAGGGAATCTTCTTTGGCGGGAAGCATGTTCCCCCTTTCTTCCTGTTTCCTCTGCGGCGCCAGAGGCACAGGTTGCGTGTTTTTTCGTTTCTTCGGATTGCGTTGCCCATGATCACCATGAAGGAAATCGGAGTGCTTGCCTCGGTGAGCCAGCCTACGGTTTCCCTGATTCTCAGTGGTCGGGGAGAGCAGTTCCGCATCAGCGAAGAGACCTGCCAGCGGGTGATGCGCATTGCCAAGGAGCACGGCTATGAACCCAATCTCCTGGCCCAGGCCATGCGCACCGGCAACACCGGCATCATCGGCATCTTGATTTCCAAAAACTCCCTGCAGCAGATCGCCGATCAGCATGGTCTGGTGCAGGAGATCATGCAGCTCCAGGCAGCCTTCCTCCTCAATGACCAGCGGGTGATGCTGGAAGCCCTCAGCGAAGAAGACGGCCAGAAGCTCCGGATGCCCAAAATCCTCACCTCCCGCCTGACAGACACCATCATCCTCTGCCAAAACTTCCTCCAGGACGAGGCCATGGGGGAACGCTACCTCCAGGAGCTCCAGAAGGCCGCCCGGCGGATCATTCTCCTGGATGACATCACCTCCTCCTCCGATACCACCTCCGTGGCCGTGGACGACCGGAAGGCCGGCACCGACGCCGCCGACTACCTCTGGAAGCTGGGCCACCGCTCCTTCGGACTCATCAGCTGCCAGGAAAAGCGCTTCACCCTGGAAATGCGGCTGGATGCCTTCCAGGAAAGAATCCAGACCCTCTCCCAGGGAACCGCCGCCATTCGGCGTGTCTATGCCGGCGACCGCTGGTCCCTCTCCTGCGGGGCCGAGGCCACCGCGGAACTCCTCCGCACCGCCTCCCCCAGACCCACCGCCATCTTCGCCGCCAACGATTTCTTCGCCTACGGAGCCGAAACGGAACTGCTCCGCCAGGGCCTCCGCGTCCCCCAGGATGTCTCCCTCCTGGGAGTGGGGGAATGGCACGGCGCCTGCCAGGCCCCGATCCCCATCTCCACGGTCTCCGTGGAATTGCCCCGAAAAATTCAGACCCTCCTGAAACTCTGCCAGGAAAAAGTCTCCAAGATCCGCAAGAAAAGAGAGATCAAACTGGCGGGAAAACTTCTGGCCCGCAACTCCACCGCCGCCCCGCCCGCCCCATAACGCCGGATTTTTCATCCCCCCACCCCCCTGTTTTTCATCCCCTTAGGCTAATACGGTTTTGCCAAAGAGGAAGACTCCTCCTGACGCGCCGTGGCCCGCCGGCCTTCTTCTTCTCTTCCTTTCCTTTTCCTTCCGCTAATACGGTTTTGTCCAGGGGCGGCCTTCTCCTGACGCCCCACGGCTTACTCTTTCCGCCCGTTCCCCTTCATCCATGTACACCTCCCCCTTTCTTCAGGACCGCTATCTCTGCCGGGAAATGCCCGGGGACTACTTTTCCCTGGTTCCGGCGGGAACCCTGCGCCAGTGCCGCTTTCCCTCCGAGAGCCGTCACAACGCCAGCTGGGATTTTCTCCTGTGCAAGGACGGGAAGACCGGGTATGCGGCCCTGTGCGGCGAGTTGTCCCAGCCTCTGTGCGCCCAGCTGTACCGGTATGATGCGGAGACGGGGAAGCTGACCTTTCTCTTTGACCTGGGGAAGATCTTCTGCGTGAGTCCCCGGGAGATTCCCCCCAGCAAGGTGCACACCAGTCTGGCGGAGCTGCCAGACGGGCGGATCGTGATGACCACCCACACCACGGCCCGCAGCCCTCAGCATCCCTACTGGCTCTTCGACTCCTACTTCGAGCACACCCACGAGGGTTACGCCGGCTCCCATGTGCTGATCTACGATCCCCGGGACGGGAAGGTGTCCAACCTGGGGGTTCCCGTGAAGCGGGACTCCATCTACGGCAGTTGCTACGACGAGCGCCACAACGCCCTCTTTTTCACCACCTTCCTGAAGGGGGATCTCTTCCGGATGTCCTTGGACACCTTGGAAGTCACGCCCTTAGGGCAGATCACGGAATTTGGCTCCTACTGTCTTTTCTCGGATCATCAAGGGGGGATTTACACCAGCAGCCGTTCCGGCCATGTCTTCCGCATTGACGCGGACACTTGGGAGGTGCGGGATTTAGGGCCGGTGGCGGCGGAGCCGGAGCCGGTGCATCAATGGGCGCGCCATCGGGTCATCGCCCATGTCTGTCCGGGGCCCGACGGCGCCTTCTACTTCACCATGCACTTCAGCGACAAGCTCTTCCGGCTGGATCCCGCCACCTGCGCCATCACTGTTGAGGCGGATCTCTCCCCCCGGGGAGAGTGGCGCAACGCCCCTCCCGGCTTCCAAAAGGGCCATGTCTTTGATTCCCAGGGCGTCCTCTGGTTCATCGTGGCCCGGGAAAGCGTCAACGACTACCCGGGCGGCGCCGCCCACCTCTTCCGCTACGACTACCGGCACGGCCAGGAAGTGGAATACATGGGGCTCCTGGGAGCGGACAAAGTCTCCACGGCCATGATCTGCCATGTGGCTCTGGACGCCCAGGACGTGCTCCACTACCCCAATGGCAACCACGGGGAGGACATGGCCTGGATGGTCTCCCTGGATCTGAAGGAGGTCTATCGGCGACGCCAGGAAGAACGTTCCCCCAGCCTCGATCCATGGAACTACTGCTCCTTCGCCGATGGCGCCGACTTCTACCCCGGAAAGGATTTTGCCGCCGATTCCGCCGACTACTTCCGCTTCCGGAAGTACATGCAGGATGATGCGGCCTGGCGGGATGCCCATGCCCGCTCCCACGTGCGCCCCGACCCCTGCGGCCTCTGCCGACTCTGGGAACTGCTGCCCCCCAAAAGCGACCACACCATCCACACCCTCCGCTATCGGGAGGATGGACAATGGGAGGCTTTCGCGGGAGGAGAATCCTTCCTGGTCTCCCCGGAGGGCCAAATCCTCCGCCGGGAACCCGCCCCCCAAGTGGTTCCTCCCCCCCAGCCCCTTCCCCCCCTCCCCGATGGCCTCCCCCTTCCCGCCCGGGCGGGACGAGGAATGCTGGCCCACATCACCGCCGCCGCCCCCCTGGCCAACGGAACGTGGCTCCTGGGAAGCGCCGACTCTCTCTTCTCTCTCTGGAACCCCAAGGACAACACCCTCTTCTCCCTGGGCGCCGTGGGAAACCAGGGACCCGTCAAAGCCATGGCCGCCTCCCAGGACGGAAAGGTCGCCTACGCCGTCTGCGGCGATGACGATGACCTGGGACACCTGGTGCGCTTCACCCTCCGGGATGGCCTCCGGGATCTGGGACGCCTCTACGGAGCCGTCCCCGGAAATCCCATGGTGGCCAATAATTCCCAGCTGGCTTCCCTGGCCGTGAACCCCGACGGCTCCCTGGTGGCTGTAGGCGGCGCCGGCCGACTGGCCACCCTCTTCTTCTTCCGTTTCTAGCCTCCTGTTTTTGCCTCCTCATTGTTCCCCCCAACGCCTCCAATACCCCCCCCCAAAAAAAGCAACCGTAACTCATTGAAAATCAAGCACTTATGCAAAAAAATTCACTCTAATTGAACTGTTGGTCGTCATCGCCATCATCGCCATCCTGGCCGCCATGCTCCTGCCCGCCTTGTCCAAGGCCCGGGAGAAGGCCCGCGCCATCAGCTGCACCAACAACCTGAAGCAAGTGGGTCTCTTCCTGACCATCTATGCCGATGAGAGCGACGACCATCTGATGATGGCCTGGTATCAGTATGCCGGCCAGACCTTCGCCCCCGATGCCATCTACATGGGTTGGGACTACCAGCTGTGGAAGGACTATGACATGGCTCCCAAGGCTCTCATCTGCCCCGCCCAGTCCGACACCTATCCCCTGGACAAGATTCCCACGGGCGTGGAGCGCCGTCTCAGCGCCTCCTACGGCATGCACGTGGAAGCCGTCCAGCAGCAGTGGCCCATGGTCCAGGGCGGTTTCAAGCGCAGCACCCTGGCCACCAAGAAGCAGAATCCCTCCGCCCAGATCTGGGTGGCCGACACTGTGGCCAACGCCAATGGCGGCAACCAGGTGGCCTCTGACAACACCCGTCTCCTCTCCCCCGGTTCCCAGAGCCAGTACTATCCTGGCTACACCAACACCTGGTATCCCATCCACCTGATCCACGCCAACCGGGCCAATGTCCTCTGGTTTGACGGCCATGTGAGCAACATCAATAAGGAGCAGGTCATGGAGAACAACGACTACTACTGGAAGCCCTACTTCTACGACTGGACCGGCTGGAAGCTGAACGACTAGTCCCGACACGCCTTCGAGATCCTGCGGCATCCCGCTCCGGAACCCTCTTCCCGGCGGGATGCCGTCTTCCTGTCTCCCTTCCTGCCCATTCCTTTCCCATGTCCAAAGCCCTTCCTCTTCTCCTGGCGGCCGCCTTTCTCCTCACACCACTGATGGCCAAAGAAATCCTCAACAAGGAAATCCACTATCTGGAGCAGCGTCTCCAAAGAGTCCTTCCCCTCTTTGCGGACTCTCCGGCCAAGGACGCCTTTGTCCAGGAGACCCAGGAGTGCATCCAGAAGGCCCTCTCCCGGGAATGGGACACGGAAAAGAACCCCTATCCTGTGGGGGATCTGCTGGAGACCACATCCCGGCTGGAGGCTCTGGCCGCCCACCCCGACCAGAGGGGCACCGGCAATTTCCGCTACTACGTGGAGGACGCCCTCACCAAGGTCTTCCCTGATCTCCCCCTCCTGGGAGACCGGGACTTCGGCGGAACCCTCCGCCTCACCGCCGCCGGCGATGAATGGGTCAACGCCCAAATCGTCCTCCTCCCCCTCTTCC
>JAEDNW010000146.1:0-5325 GCA_016302315.1 Lentisphaeria bacterium | reverse complement strand
CTCACGTAGGAAAATTTTTTTCATTTCAAGAGAGGGTGCGAAAGATGGGCTAGCGATCCTGCCACCCCGCAGAGCGGGGTTCAATAGGAATTCCCCCCGTCCCCCGCAAACGGGGGTGGATATAGAGCCAGGGGTTTTCCCGGGGATGGATCCTTTGCCCCTCGGGGATCCGGTCCTCCCACCCCGTAAACGGGGTTCAGACTCTTTATTATCGCCTACCGGGGGTTTGGTCGTCCCTGCGGTCCTTCCGCACCCACCCGGGGGTTCCCGCTACGCTCCACCCCCGTCTAGCGATCCTGCCACCCCGCAGAGCGGGGTTCTGGATGGATGGTGATAGCGTCACAGACGGGGGATACCCCCGTCCCCCCGGTTCCCGGAATAATCTTGCCACCCCCGAGGGGCACAGCGTTCCCCCAAATGGCCCGTCACGGGCAGGCGTTTTGGGGAATACGAGGCGTTTTGGGCCGTAGGGTGGCGGGCTGGCGGGGCGGGGTTATGCTTGCCCTGATTTCCACGGGAGGGTTTCCAGGGGGAATTCCCTGGGGGAAATGGCGGGTATCCCTTATATTACCCCCATTTCCGTGTACGCCGGGGTGTCGGCGGGGTGTTGTTTCCCGCCGTCTGAGAGAAGACCCGTGAACCTGAGCTGTGGTAATGCCAGCGGAGGAAGTCGTATAGGCCAGGCGTTTCGGCGCAGAGCCTTGTCCCTTTCCTCCTGTGGCCCTGTTTTTTGGAGGATTGCAAAATGCTGGACTGGGACAAAGAGGATTTGCTGAAGAATGTGCGGATGCGCCATCCCCTGGTGGAGTGCCTCACCAACAATGTGACGGTGAATGACGTGGCCAACGTGATTTTGGCCTGCGGGGCCTCCCCTGTGATGGTCACGGATCCCCGGGAGCTGGAGGACTTCATCGGTCTGGCCCAGGCGGTGGATCTGAATATTGGCACCATGGCACCGGAGCTGGATCTCCCCTTTGAAAAATCTCTGGAAGTGGCCCAGAAGCTGGGGAAACCCGTGGTGCTGGATCCCGTGGGGGCCGGGGCCGCCAAATGCCGGACGGATCTGCTGCTGCGTCTGCTGGACACCTATCCTGTGGCGGTCATCCGGGGCAATGCCTCGGAGATCCGCGCCCTGAGCGGGGAAGCCGGAAAGACCATGGGCGTGGATGCCTCGGCGGGAGATGCGGTCACGGAGGAGACTCTGCCCGCCCGGACGGCCATGGCCGCCGGATTGGCCCGGAAGCACGGCTGCGTGGTGGCCATGTCCGGCGCCTGGGACATCATCACCGACGGGAACCGCAGCGTGGTCTGCAAGCGGGGGGTGCCCCAGATGAGCCAGATCACGGGCACGGGCTGCATGCTTACCGGCCTCACCGCCGCCTTTGTGGGGGCCAATCCGGACCGGATTCTGGAAGCCACCGTGGCCGCCACGGAAATGATGTGCCTCTGCGGGGAGAACGCCTGGAAACGCACCCAGGAACTTCAGGGGGGACTGGGCACCCTCCGTGTGCAGCTCATCGACGCCCTCTCCCTGGCCTAATCTCCCATTGCCATGAACATCTCCCCTTCCCTTCTTCATGTGTATGCGGTCACCGACCGCCAGTGGCTTCACGGACGCACCCTGGATTCCCAGGTGCGCCAGGTTCTGGAGGGGGGTGCCACCCTCGTCCAAGTGCGGGAAAAGTGCCTGGGGGACCAGGACTTTCTGGAGGAGGCCCGGCAAATTCAGGCCACCTGCCAGGAATTTGGCGTGCCCTTGATCATCAACGACAACCTGGAGGTGGCCCTGGCCCTGGGGGCCGGCCTTCATGTGGGGCAGAGCGACACCGCCTGCCGGGAAGCCCGGAAGCGTCTGGGGGACCAGGCGATTCTGGGAGTATCCTGCGCCACGGTCCAGGAGGCCCTGGAGGCCCAGGAGGCAGGGGCGGACTATCTGGGAGTGGGAGCCGTCTTCCCCACCAGCACCAAACTGGATGCGGACTGGGTGAAACGGGAAACCCTCCAGGCCATCTGCCAGGCGGTTTCCATCCCCGTGGTGGCCATCGGCGGCATCTCCCTGGAGAACGCCGCCACCCTGGCTGGCACTGGCATTGCTGGTGTGGCCGTGGTCTCCGCCCTCTTCGCCGCCCCGGATCCCCGGGCTGCCGCCGCCAGCCTGGCGAAAATCCAATACTAACCCCCGAAATTTTTCCTGCCCCATGAAGAAACTTCTTACCATCGCTGGTTCCGATTGCAGCGGAGGCGCCGGCATCCAGGCGGACCTGAAGACCTTCGCCGCCCACCACGTCTACGGCATGAGCGCCATTACCGCCCTCACTGCCCAGAACACCCTGGGGGTCCAGGCCATCCACGAAGCCCCCGTCCCCTTCGTGGAGCAGGAACTGGAGAGCATCTTCCAGGACATCATGCCGGATGCGGTGAAGATCGGCATGGTCTCCTCCGCCCCCCTCATCCAGGCCATTGCCGCCAAACTCCGCCAGTATGCCGTGAAAAAACTGGTGGTGGATCCGGTGATGGTCTCCACCTCCGGGAGCCGTCTCCTTCTTCCCGAGGCCCAGGAGGCCCTGGAACGGGAACTCCTCCCCCTGGCCACCGTCATCACCCCCAATATCCCGGAAGCCACCGCCCTCACGGGCATGGACATCCGCTCTCCGGAGGAGATGGTCCTGGCCGCCCGGGCCCTGGCCAAAAAGTTCCCCGGGGTCGCCATTCTGGTGAAGGGAGGCCATGCCGTCAACGATGCCAACGACCTGCTGGTGGATGGCGAGACGGAGGAGTGGTTCCCCGGAAAGCGGGTGGAGACCACCAACACCCACGGCACCGGCTGCACCCTCTCCAGCGCCATTGCCGCCAATCTGGCCCTGGGCCACTCCCTCTCCCTGGCCATTCGCCGGGCCAAGGACTACATCGTGGGCGCCCTCTCCCATGATCCCCACCTAGGTCAGGGCCAGGGCCCCATGGATCATCTGTGGGTGCTTCCTCCCAGCGCCTCCTGACCCCGCCACCTCCCCCCCCCCCCTCACACCCCTTTCCCAGAACCGTGGAACTGACCCAGGAGCAAAATCTTGCGCTGGAGCGGATGCTGGCCGGGGAGAACATCTTCCTTACGGGAGAAGCCGGCACCGGAAAGTCCACGGTCCTCCGGGAATTCCGGCGGCTTCGGGAGGAGGACACCGTCTTCCTGGCCCCCACGGGCATTGCCGCCGTCCAGCTGAAGGGCACCACCCTCCACAGCTTCTTCTCCTTTCCCCCGGTGCTTCTGACGCCGGACAGCCTGGAGGAGATGAGCAACCGGAGAAAGGTCTCCCTGATCCGCGCCGCCAGGACCCTGGTGGTGGATGAAATCTCCATGGTCCGAAGCGACCTCTTCTGGGCCATGGATCGCCGGCTGCGCTCCCTGGCCATGGGCCTGGACCGGGGAAAGCCCTTCGGCGGAAAGCAGATCATCCTATGCGGGGACTTCTTCCAGCTCCCCCCCGTGGTCAAGAATTTCACAGAGGAGGCCTATATCCTCCGGGAGCTGGGGGGCGGCTATGCCTTCCAGACTCCCCTCTGGAACGAGGCCAGATTCCAGTGCGTCTTCCTGCGGCAATCCCTGCGCCAGCAAAAGGATCCCCTCTTCCTCCAGACCCTGAACCTGATCCGCCACGGGAAGCACGAGGAAGCCGTCATCCCCCTGGAGGGCAAGATGGTCACCCCCCTGGAGGCCCTGAACCAGACCTGCCTGGACCGCCCCCTGGATCCCCAGGCCCCGCCACCCATCCGGCTCTGCACCACAAACCGGGAAGCCGAAGGCATCAACGCCACCATGAAGGAACGGCTGGCTTCCCCACCCGTCTTCTTCTCCGCCCAGATCACCGGACGCTTCCAGCAGCCGGATTTTCCCACGGAGTCCCACCTGGAATTGAAGGTGGGCGCCCGGGTGATGATTCTCTGCAATAAGCATCTGGCCTCCGGAGAGATGGAATATGTGAACGGAGACCTGGGCGTCATCGAGGAACTCCAGGAAGGGGACGATCCCGCCGCCCTGGTGAAACTGGACAAGGGCCCCACCGTCCAGGTGGGACTCTACCAGTGGACCAACTACGAATATTTTCTGGAGCGGGAGGGGAAACGGAAGATTCTGCGGCAGCGCCCTGTGGGCTCCTTCACCCAGCTTCCCCTGAAGCTGGCCTATGCCATCACCATCCACAAGTCCCAGGGCCTCACCCTGGAGCAGGTGGAACTGCGGCTGGGAACCGGATGCTTCGCCCACGGACAGCTCTATACCGCCCTCTCCCGATGCACCAGCCTCCAGGGACTTCACCTGAAGCACCGACTCCGGAAAGAGGACCTGATTCTGGATGCCGAAGTGGTGGACTTCTACGAGACCCTGGAAAATCCGCCGCCCCCACCGCCGGAAGTCGTCCTCTCCATTCCCCGGGAACACGAGGAGGCGGTACGGGCCTTCCTGGCCTCCCTCCAGACCGGCACCCCCGCCCCAGCGATGCCCCTCCCCCCGCCGCCCATGGACGTTCCTCCGATGCCGCCCAGGAACGCAGCTGCCCCCAGGGAAATCCTGGGACCGGAGCCGGATGACGCCCCCCAGGAGGACACCCCTCCTCCGGCATCCCCCTCAGAGCCGGAAGAAGACAATGTCCGCAAACACTCCACCCTGGATTTCCTGGTGAACCTCTATCTGCGGCACCAGAAAGGAGAGAAGATCTTCTCTCCCCACGACGAAAGTATCCTCGTTCCCCTGGCCAAGAGGTATCTGGAAAAGGGATTCCTCCCACGGGCGGAATTCCTCCGCCTCAACCGATATATCCACAAATACCATCGCCGGAAATTCCCCCGGGGAAAAAGGGCCAGCACCTCCTAACGGCAAGAGGGAATATTGATATAACTATATGATAATCAAATAGTTATGCATTTATAAACCCCTGATTCCGAAAGCCCTGTACAGTGTGCATCCTGGTTTTCGCCAGGATACAACCTGTCCCTCCCGGGGGTTGCATTCCCGTCTACGGCGTCCATTCCACCCCTCGGCTGACGGTCCTCCCACCCCGTGGGTGGAGGCCGGGTTTTCCCGGCCGGGAACCCCCGGGGGTGGCAAGATTATCCCGGGAACCGGGGGCACGGGGGTATCCCCCGTCTGTGGCGCTATCACCAACCACCCAGAACCCCGTTTACGGGGTGACAGGATCGCTAGACGGGGGTGCGGGAGCCACAACGTGGCGACCACCCCCCCCGGTAAGTCCCAAAATATGATCCGAACCCCGTTTACGGGGTCTCGTGTTTGGCGAATTTTTGCTCTTTGACAATGGAATCCTAAAATAGCATTCT
>JAEDNW010000145.1:0-5413 GCA_016302315.1 Lentisphaeria bacterium | reverse complement strand
GGCGACCAAACCCCCGGTAAGGCCAAATTATGAGTCCGAACCCCGTTTACGGGGTGGGAGGCCCGTCTACCCCGTGGGTGAAGCGCAGCGCAACCCCCGGGGGCAAGAATGTATCCAGGGGAAATAGGGAGGCCCGGGGGCATCCCCCGCCTTTTGATGCTACACCATCCACCCAGAACCCCGGCAGGGGTGGCAGGATCGCTAGACGGGGGTGAAGGCCGGGTTTATCCCGGCCGGGAACCCCCGGGGGCGGTGCGGGAGACACAACGTGGCGACCAAACCCCCGGTAAGGCCAAATTATGAGTCCGAACCCCGTTTACGGGATGGGAGGATCGCTAGACGGGGGGGGGGAAATCCGGGGAAGTTCGCTATGCATGCCCCGGAGCAACGGCGAGGCGAGAGGAAATTTTTCCCCAATTTCCCCGTCCCGACCGGAAAACCGGGGAAATCTCCTCTTATTTCTGGATGGAAGGACGTAATCTGCATGTCCTTCTCCCGAAAAAGACGAAAGCGCAAAGAAGGAAAAGCCCAGAGCAGTTCTGGGGCGGAAACAACACCACGTTAGGATAAGGAGACCATCATGAGTTGGGTGACGCATAGCGAGGAACTGGTAGAATCCATCGCCATAGGGGAATCGAGTGTATACGAGGTGGACGCCTACTGGGTGCTCCGCCAGGACATCCAGGAGATGATCAACCGGGCGGAAGCCATCAAAGTGTCCGGAGTCCGTGCCCAGTGGGTGCTGGAGGACGCCATCGAGCATCTCTACGGGGCAAAGGATGCCCTCTTCAATACCGCGGTCTTCAGCCGCACCCCTCGAAAGCGAAGGAGCGGATCACGGAGATCCGGGAGCACGTCAACGCCATGTCCGAGATTCTGGAATCGCTGGAGGAGCGGAATATCGCAGAGAAACAGTGACAGGGAGAAGGGCGCAACGGCGCTGCGGCGTTGCAGCATCACGTTTCGTGAGAACCTAGCGATGCCGTCTGCCCGCGGAGAATCCGTCTGTGCTACGGCAATACCCTTTGCTTGATAGGAGAACCCATACAATGGAAAGCACGAACATGAATACGATGATGAACCAGTCTGAGATCCAGGCCACCCCTGAATATGCCAGCAAGGTGGACTGGTTCTGCCGTTTCCTCAAGGCAAGCCTCTGTCCCGGGTTCTTCGAGTCTGGAAAGCCCGAGGAACCTGAGGTTCCTGCCCCCAAGAAGACCGTGGCGGGCTTTCTGGCCAAAGCAGGCGAGGAGATGACGCAGAAGGAATGGGCGGAACTCTGCCAGGATCTGGGCCCCCGCTGGGGCGGAACCCTCAAGGGCCTTGCCGAAGTCTCCACCCGGATGGAGACCTATACCCGCTACGTGATGCGAAAGAAGCTGGAGGTGCCTACGCCGGAACAGGCGGAGTACCGCAAGGGCCTCCTGGCCGAGGCCCGGGAGTCCATCATAAAAGCCATCCTCGCCGCCTTGATCGACAGGGAGGAGGAGGAGAAGGCGGCCCAGGAACGGCCCGAGGTCCGCAACGTCGCCGCAGCCAAGGTCCTCACGGTGTCAGCGCTGGAGAACATCATTCAGATCCGCGAGGCAAAGGAACAGGGCACCGGGCCCCTTCTGGCAAATCTCGCCACTGTGCTCTTCCGCCTGGAGCGGGAGTACGCCTGCATGGATGCCGTGACGGCTCAGGAGGACTGATAGGGCGGATTCCGTCAATGCCGGGGAATCCCCGCAGGCTTGTCAGCAAGAGAATGAGGGACAGAGGAGGAAAATGGAGAAGACCCTGGAAGCCATCAAGAACACCATAAAGGAGGGGGATTGGGGGCCTTGCGCCCTGATGCGCTGGAATTATGGAAACAATCGTGTGGCGGAAACTTTCGTTCCCGCATCGGATATCCGGCTGACATGCGCAAGGATCGACGAAAAGGGCGATGTGGCCCTCTCCATGTCTGCGCCGTATGGGAAGAAGCAGCTGGGCTGTATGCGGTTGCGCCTGGCCGACAAGGACATCGTCCTCCTGACTTCAGGCTCCCGGAAGGGAATGAACTGCCTCCTGCGCGATGTCCGCGACAACGAAATGTTCTCCCCCCTCACCAACATCCGGCGCTGCCTGGATGAGTCCG
Source organism: Lentisphaeria bacterium (assembly GCA_016302315.1). Taxonomy (GTDB): domain Bacteria; phylum Verrucomicrobiota; class Lentisphaeria; order Oligosphaerales; family Oligosphaeraceae; genus UBA1724. Next base: position 3,294 of record JAEDNW010000145.1, on the reverse strand, counting down.
AACTCACGGAAAGAGACATCGCCCAGCTCGGCTCCATGGTCTACACCAGATCCCTTGTTTCGGTTTCTCAGGTAACCATCCCGAAGTTCTACGTGATGACCCGCAGGCCCGCTACCCTGGAACCCCTGTGGAGCCGTTCGTTGTATGACTTGTTGGGAATCGATAGGGAAAGCGACAGTCCGGAGACGGCCAAGCAGAAGTTCGTCGCCGGAATCGACAAGATCAGCGAGAGAACCCAAACCGGATATCTCATCGACCCGAAGTATGTGGCTTCCGGGGGTATGCTGTGCATCTCCTGTCATGGGGCTGAACGGCAGACCGGCGGCCCGGTCTACATGGTGCCCCTCGACATCTTCGACTACCATTCCCAGGCCAATCTGTGGCACATCTTTGACCACTGCGGCTAATCCATGGGATCTCTCCCTCGCCCAGCCCGCCGGAGGGGGAATCCTGGCGTCCCGGCCGTGTCGCTGATGTAAGAGAAACGGGGATTTTGGATAGTAGGGTGAAGTTCTCGCTGGGTGCGGTCAAGGTTTTCCTCCTCTTTCTTAAGGGCGCATAGGAAAGGATTTCCTTTTGCGCAGAAGGTTTTCTCATCATTCACTTCCCCATTCATAACGACTCTCATATGACTACTCTGTTCACTAGAATTTTCCGCCGCGGTTCCTCTGTTTTGCCCAAGGAGGGATGGCCCATGCTGGGCGCCTTCCTGGCGATGGGACTGGGGATGATCTTTGTCTGTGGCTGTGCGACTTCCTCAAGGGAGAATACTGCCCTGGAAGGCTTCATGGCCGGTACGGTGTCCGCCGCCGGGGCCGAAGAGGATGTGGCAGCCCTGGAAGGGGTCTGGAAGGAGATTGGACAACTGGATGCCCAGGGTTCCTATGACATTTCCTATGATCTCGTGCGTCGGACGCTTTTTCAGGATTTCTCGGAGGATAATCTGGCGCACGCCTTGAATCACGCAGAAAAGCATCTCCTGAAGCTCCGGAAAATGTATGCTCACGAAAAGACGGTATTTGACAAGAGATACGATGTCCTGGAGGATGGCCTGCCCACGGGAAAGCGAAAGACCAAGTCCAAGGACATGGTGAGAGAGGAGAGATTTAATCTCATCGAAACGGAAAAAGCCCGTCGGATTGCGGAGGAGTTTGACGCATGCGGCCAGAACCTGGCCTGGTATATCAGCCAGATCGTCCGGCAGTATCCCCCTTCCGGGAACAAGGAGCTGCTCCGCCTGAAGAAAAAGGCCGAGCAACTGAAAAAAGCGGCCATGCTTTGGCGGTGCGAGTTCATCTCCTATGGCGTGATGGCTCCCTACTACGCGGAATGTGCCCGCCAGCTCTTCCTGGCGGATGGCGAATGGTATCGCCTCTTCATTGCCCGCGGTCATGAATTGCACAGGGCCCTGGATTTCATTGCCGCTCCCGCCCATAGACAGTGGCTCCTGGAGTCCAACCTGGATGTCCGCAAGCAGTTCTTTGCCCTCTGGAAGGAGATGAAGAGCGAAGCGGGAAAGGCGGAATGGGAAGAATTTGTGGCGTGGTCCGGCCTCTCCGATACCATTGATCCCAGCAAGGGAACGGGACAGGAGGGCTGGTGGCGCCGCATGGATGAAGCCCAGCGCTATTGGAAATAACCCCAGGGAGGATCCGCCACGATGTCACGTTTTTTTCTTGCTCTGCTTCTGCTGGCTTGTCTGCCCCTCTCGGCGAAGACGGGGATCCAGCATGCCGGCGATATGGGCGGACTGTTCTCCGGGATTGCCACGGAGCACGGCATGAAGGAAGCGGTCTACGCCCCCGTGGATCGCTTCATCGATACCGCCTTCCCCGACCTGGTGAGGAAGCAATTCGGCGTCAGCCTGCCTGGCAACCACCGCAATATCGCCCACTGGGGCTTCAGCGGGGATATCCCCTTTGACCACGAACCCCTGAAATCCTGGATGTCCGCCAACAACATCTCCAGGAAGGAATTCGCCACGCTGTGGCAGCGGGAAGTGAATGGCCTGGTGGACACGGTGATGAAGAATACAGGCATAACCGTGCGGCAGGACGCCCAGGCCCTGACTGCCAGCTGCTACGATATGCATCTGCTGGGTGACCTCACTACCAAGGAAGCAAGGCTGATCCAAAGGCCCGATGCCATCATCAAGGATCTGGAGAAGAATCTGACAAGATTGTGCGGAAAGAATCTGGGGGTGGAGAAGACCGTAGGCAAGCTGCTGAGTCAGTACAAGCAGGCGGCGAAGGAAGGCTTTGCCATGGTGGGCGGCGAACGCCTGACCTCCCAGCAGATCGCCCAGAGAATGATCGACACCTTCAAAAGTGTGGATGCGGCCAAGGCGGTCTGGAGGAAATACGGCCAGGAACTCTCCGCCAAGGGAATCCGATCTTCCAAGGCCCTGGAAGGACTGGTCCAGGAAGACATGGCCCGGCTGATGAAAACCCCTTCTGCTCTTCGTCTGGAAAAGGCCCCGGCCAATCCGGCAGAAATGGCGAAGAATCTCGCCGTAAAGGCGGGAAAGGCCGGAAAGGCGGGAAAGGCCCTGAAAAAAGGCGTGAAGCGTACCCAGGTGGCCTACGGAATCCTCAATACCTCCACAGGCAGACTTTCCCTGGCCCTCAGAACCGGCGTCATGGACGGCTTGCTGGTCTTCGCCATGGATTCCGGAATCGCAACCTTTCACCATCTCAAGGGAGATACCTGGAAAGCCGAATACATCCGCGAACTGCAATACGCTGCCATCAAGGGAGTCGTGGTGGGCACCTGTGTGGCGGTTGCCGTGGTGCTGGGTGCCGCGCCGGGCGGATGGATTGTCCTCGCCGTGGGCATCGGTTCCTACATCGTGACGGATCTGGCCATCAGGATCTGGGAAGCCCATGAAGCCAAACAGTACCTGACCATGGAAGACCTGCGAGGCTTCGGCTTCTCTCCCGGCGATAGCCTCCTGGCCCCCGGAGACTCCCTCCTCACCGCCCCCGCCCCCAGCATCCTCCGGGAAATCTCCAAAGAGAGCGTTTTGAGTAGGTAGCACCAATGCGCTTTTGAAGGCAGAAATGGCGTGTTTCCTTGGAGAGCATCACGTTCTGAATTTGTCAAAGACAACGCCTCCCATCGCCTGCGCTCAGCCAGTTTCCCGACATTAGTGAAGGAAGGGGGCAAATGAGACATGGCGTAGTTAGCAAGAGTAACATAGGAGAAAAAATGAAAGAACAAATGTATTGGTCCCCTTTTGTAAGGGAGGCCAATACGTTAGCCGGCCAAAAATCTCGAAAATTTTTCAGGACATCA
>JAEDNW010000144.1:0-5438 GCA_016302315.1 Lentisphaeria bacterium | reverse complement strand
ACCCTCTAGACCCTCTAGACCCTCTAGACCCTCTAGACCCTCTAGACCCTCTAGAATCTTTCGTCTAGATTAGATTTCCACGGGTTGGATTTGGTTCAGGGGGGGGTGTTTTTGGTCTTTTTCGGAGAGGATCCATTCTCCGGGGGAGAGCCGCCAGTCGATGCCCAGGGCGGGATCATCGAATTTCAGTCCCCGTTCCGCCTCGGGGCGGTAGGGGTTGTCGCATTTGTAGGCGAAGATGGCCTGCGGGCTGAGGACGGCGAAGCCGTGGGCGAAGCCCCGGGGGATGAAGAGCTGGCGTTTGTTTTCCCCGGAGAGTTCCACGGCCACATGGCGGCCGAAGGTAGGGGAGCCCTTCCGGAGATCCACGGAGACATCCAGGACGGTTCCCTGGATGACCCGCACCAGCTTGGCCTGGGTGTAGGGCATGGCCTGCCAGTGGAGACCCCGCACCACGCCAAAGGAGGACTGGGATTCGTTGTCCTGGACGAAGTGGCAGGAGATGCCCGCCTGGCGGAAACTTTCCTCACGCCAGCTTTCGAGAAAATATCCCCGGGTGTCCCGGAAGACCTGGGGTTCCAGAATCAGGAGTCCGGGGAGGGCGGTTTCCTTGACGTTCACGGGTCACTCCTCCACCAGTTTCTGCAGATACTGACCGTAGTCGGTCTTCCGGAGATCCCGCAGGCCTTCCCGGACCTGGGCCTTGGTGAGCCATCCGTTTTCCAGGGCGATTTCCTGGAGGCAGGCCACCTGGAGTCCCTGACGGGTTTCCAGGGTGCGGATAAAATTGGCGGCATCCAGCATGGCGTCGTGGGTGCCGGTATCCAGCCAGGCATAGCCCCGTCCCAGCTTTTGCACCCGGAGGGTGCCCCGGCGGAGATATTCGTTGTTGACGGCGGTGATTTCCAGCTCACCTCTGGCGGAGGGGCGGATGCCCTTGGCGATTTCCACCACGTGGTTGTCGTAGAAGTAGAGTCCCGTGACGGCGTAGTTGGATTTGGGGACGGCGGGTTTTTCCTCGATGGAGACGGCCCGGTCCTGGGCATCGAATTCCACCACGCCGAAGCGCTGGGGATCTTTCACGTAGTATCCGAAGACGGTGGCGCCTTCGGGTTGTGCGGCCGCCTGACGGCAGAGGGCTCCCAGGCCCGCCCCGTAGAAGATGTTGTCTCCCAGCACCAGGGCCACATTCTCCTTCCCGATGAAGGACTCCCCGATGAGGAAGGCCTGGGCAAGCCCCTCGGGCCGGGGCTGGACGGCGTAGGTGAACTCCACCCCGAAGGCGGATCCATCCCCCAGCAGACGCCGGAAACTTTCCTGGTCCTCCGGCGTGGTGATCAGGAGAATCTCCCGGATGCCGGCCAGCATCAGCACGGAGATGGGATAGTAGATCATGGGCTTGTCGTAGATCCCCAGCAGCTGCTTGGAGACCCCGCAGGTGATGGGGTGGAGACGGGTACCCGCCCCGCCGGCAAGAACGATTCCCTTCATGACTGCTTTCCTCCCTGGCCTAGACGCTGTCCGGCATAGTTGCCCTCCCGGATGGGCCGCCACCACCAGTCGTTCTCCAGATACCACATCACGGTCTCCCGGAGGCCGTCCTCAAAGGATTTCCCGGGCTTCCAGCCCAGCTCCCGGCGCAGCTTCGTGGCATCGATGGCGTAACGGCGGTCGTGGCCCGGACGGTCGGCGACAAAGGTGATCTGGTCGGCGTAACTGCCCTTTTCCTTGGGGCGCAGCTGGTCCAGAATCCGGCAGATGGACTGGACCACCTCCCGGTTGGTGCGCTCGTTCCTTCCCCCGATGTTGTAGGTCTCCCCGGGCACTCCTCGGGTGTGGAGGAGCCAAAGGGCCCTGGCGTGATCCTCCACATGGAGCCAGTCCCGGACATTGTCCCCCTGTCCGTAGATGGGGAGGGGTTTTCCCTCCCAGGCATTGAGGATCATGAGGGGGATCAGCTTTTCGGGGAAGTGATAGGGGCCGTAGTTGTTGGAGCAGTTGGAGAGGAGGACGGGCAGGCCGAAGGTATGCCCCCAGGCGCGGACCAGATGGTCGCTGGCGGCCTTGCTGGCGGAGTAGGGACTCCTGGGGTCGTAGGGGGTGGCTTCGGTGAACAGCCCCTCTTTCCCCAGGGAGCCGTAGACTTCGTCGGTGCTGATATGCTGGAAGCGGAAGGAGGCCTGACGTTCCGGGGAAAGTTCCCGCCAGTATTCCAGGGTGCACTGCAGGAGATTGGCGGTGCCCAGGACATTGGTGCGGACAAAGGCGAGGGGATCGTCGATGCTGCGGTCCACATGGCTTTCCGCCGCCAGATGCAGGATGCCTGTGGGCTGGACTTCCCAGAGGAGCCTTCGTACACCGTCCTGGTGGGCCACATCCATCTGGTGGAAGGAGTAGAGGGGGGAGGCGGCGACCTCTTTCAGATTGGCCAGATTCCCGGCGTAGGTCAGCTTGTCCAGATTGGCCACCCGGGCCAGTTCATGCTTCACAAGATACCGGATGAGAGCCGAACCGATAAAGCCGGCTCCTCCCGTGACGATGACAGTGGGCAGCATGAGTGGAAGGTCCTTTGTGCGGGGTTGCCTGGAAGGAGGCCGGAAGAGGAGGAGGGGGAGATCCTGTCTTCCTGGCGCAGGGGAAATATAAGGCCTTCCCCTGGGGGAATCTTTCCGAGAGGAGGGGAAAGGGGCGAAAAGCAAAAGGCCCGTCTCGTCCCTGGGGTAGAGGGGGAGACGGGCCTAGGCGTGGGAACCAGGTCCGGGGCTAGAGGGGGACGCCCAGGGTCTTGCCTTCCCAGGAAGCGGGGGCGTTGGCGGGGAGGTCGCTGTCGGGATCGGTCTGGATTCCAACGCAACCTGCCGCCACGGCCAGGAGGAGTCCCGCAAGAAGGAGAAGGAGGGCGTTTTTCATGCCAGGGGTGGTTCCCGGTGCTAGAAGAGGAAGAGGGCCTTCAGGGCCAGGAGCTGCAGCACCACCGTGGCGGCCAGGAGGATGAGGGTGCCCATGATGGCGAAGTCACCCAGAGTCTTCTTGGCCTTGGGGGCGGGAGGAACCACCTTCTTCGGTTCCGGGGCAGGGGCGGGCGCAGGGGCCGCAGCGTTCTCGGGCTTGGCGGCGTTGGGATCCTTTTTGGCAAACATGGTCTGAGCTCTCCTGCAGGGTTATTGCATGTTGGACTGGAGGATGTCGCTGGCTCTGAGGAGCGTGTCGCCGGGACGGATGTCACCGGGCTTGCCCTCTTCCACGTAGGCCAGAGAATTGAAGGGGTTGGGGGTGGTGATGCGGATCATGCCCACATACTTTCCGCCGCGCATGACGCTGAAGAGGGCGCCGGCCACCACTTCACCCTGGGTCAGGTCCACCACCACATGGCCATACTTGGCATTCACTTCCATGACCTTGCCCATGAGATGCTCCTTCATCTGGGAGATGTCGGAGATGGCCTCGGGGCTGTACTTGCCACCGGGGGTCACGCTGTCCATGATGTCCTGGAGAGCCTTCTCGCTGGTCTGCCACTTCTGCTCCATCTCCTCGGCCTGCTTCTGGGCATCCGCCAGCTGATCCTGGAGTTCGGCCTTGTCACCCTCCAGCTGGTCGATTCTGGCCAGCTGGGTCTTCAGCTGCTGGAAGTCCGTCTTGAACTTCTCGGCGGCGGCCTTGAGATTGGTGCTGTCGGTCTCGGAGAGGCCCCGGGTGTTCAGGTTGCCGGACACCTTGGTGGTTTCCCAGGTCACCCCGTCCACGGAGGTGGCGCGGAGGGCGGTGGTGAGCTCCTTCATGGTGTTGACGGCCAGGGTGTAGTTGGCACGGAGATTCTTCAGGTTGCTGGCGGCTTCCTGGAAGACCTGGAGATCCCCAGGGGAGAGGTTGCCGGTCTCGGTGACTTCGCCCTGGAAGCGCTTCCGGACATCCAGGGTGTAGAGGACCTCGTTGATCTTCTGCTGGAGATTGCGGTCCCGGCTGGCCCGGGCCTGGATGTAGGCGGCGAAGCTGTCCATGCCCGTGGCATACTCTTCCACATTGTTGAGGATGGTGGGCTGGGGGGTCATAGAGGCGGGGCATCCCATGGGCTTGGCCACCTTTTCCACCATGGCGTTGATGAGGGCTTCCCGCTGTTCGATGATCTTCTCCGCCAGGTCATTGAGGGGAGCCACGGCGCTGTCGGTGGCGCCGGGGAGTCCTTTGGTCTCCGACCATCCCAGGGAACCGGTTTCCTTTCCGTCTTCCACGGAGAAGGTGACCCGGGAATCCACACCGCTGCCGGAGTCCAGGACCCGCGCCAGGGAGGTGACGGCGTCCGCCAGCTCTTGATAGCGTTTTGCGTGGGCCTTCGCCTGCTTCAGGGAAAAGACGGCAAATGTTACGGCGGCGATGGCTAGCACCAATGCGGCAACGCCGATGATCTTCCCGTTTTTACTCATGGGAAAGGGTTCTCCTTCAAGGGGGGTGGTTCATTCCCGGCGCAACGCTCCCGGAAGGGAGAGGGCCACGCAGGAATAAGGGACGAGGCTAGAGGAAATTAGTAAACACGAAAAGTTAGCCATTTATCGGCCAATTTCAAGTACCCGGGAGAAAATTTTTCCGGGGCACGGGAAAAAGTCCCTGGTTTTCAGGAAGTTTATCCCTTGTGGGCGGGGGAGAATCCGGGGGGAGGGAGGCCTCCGGCCAGCCACTGGGCCATCCGGACGGTGCGGAGCTGCTGCTCTTCCTCCCGGGGGTTGCACTCCAGATTTAGGGCGCCCTGGAAGTGGATGTCCAGCAGGGCCTGCCGGAAGTCGGTCCAGTCGATGGTGCCCTCCCCGGGGGGCTGATGGAGATCCCGCTTGCCGTCGTTGTCGTGGACGTGGAGGCATTGGAGGAGCTGGGGGCCGATGAGCCGGACGGCGTCCCCCGGGGGGATTCCCCGCATGGCGCAGTGTCCGGTGTCCAGGCAGACTTTGAGATTGGGGAGATTCATGTCTTCCACCAGATCCCGGACGGCCATGGGGGTGGAGAGGGGGAGATTGTCGTGGGGGAGGTTTTCCAGGCAGAGGGTGACGCCGTAGAAGCGGGCGTAGTCGGCGGCCTTTCCCAGGAAGGCCATGTTGATGCCCAGGACGGCATCGGCATCCTGTCCGGGATCGTTTCCGAAGGGGAGCAGGGGATGGATGGCCATGGTCTTGCATCCCAGGACCTGGCATCCTTTCAGGGCCCGGTGGACATTGTCGAACTCGGTTTTCCGCTCCTCCGGAGTGGCGCCGGTGGCGCCGCCTTTCATGGGGGCGTGGGCCTGGGCGATCCGGATGTCCTGCTGGACCAGAAAATCCGCCGTGTCCTTCAGGAGGGCCAGGAACTGTTTTTCGGGGAGCTGCCAGAGGGCGGTCTCCACGTGGGCCAGCGCCTGGAAGTCCACGGCCTGATAGCCGTGGCGTTTCAGCAGGAGAACGCGGTCGGGATAG
>JAEDNW010000143.1:0-5466 GCA_016302315.1 Lentisphaeria bacterium | reverse complement strand
CGTAGCCCCCGTAGTACTTGGTCACCCTGCCCGGCTCCATGGCATAGATGGAGTTGGCCACGCCCCGGACGAACTCGATGTCGTGGGAGACAAGGGCGATGGTTCCCGGGTAGCGGGTCAGGGCCTCCTGGAGGGCCTCCCGGGCATGGATGTCCAAGTGGGTGGTGGGTTCGTCCAGCAGGAGGAAATTCAGGGGTTTCAGAAGGAGCCGGGCCAGGCCCAGCCGCACCTTCTCACCGCCGGAGAGCACCTGGACCTTCTTGTCCACCGCCTCCCCGTGGAATCCGAAGGAGCCCATCATGGCCCGGATATCGGCCTCGCTGCGGTCATTGGCGTAGCTTTTGGCGGTCTCGTAGATGGTGGCCTCGGGATCCATGGTCTCGGCATAGTCCTGGGACTGGTAGCCCATAAGCACATTGCTCCCCAACACCACCCGGCCGTACCGGGGCGGAAACTTTCCCGCCATCAAGCGCAGCAGGGTGGTCTTGCCCATGCCGTTCAGGCCCACGAAGGCGGCGTGCTCCCCCCGCTCCAGACGCAGGGAACAGTGGTCGATGACATCGTGGACGCCGTCGTAGGCATACCCCACCTCCTCCAGCCGGAGCACTTCGTCCCCGGAACGGGGTGGCTGGGGCAGACGGATCACCGGGGAGGCATCCACAATGGACTGCACCTCGATCTCCTCCAGCTTGTCCAGCTGCTTCTGGCGGGACTGGGCCTGGGCTGCCTTGGTGGCCTGGGCCCGGAAACGGTCGATGAAGCGCTGGAGCTGCTCCTTCTTCCGGTCCAGATTCTCCTTCTGGGCCACCAACTGTTCATGGCGGGCCACCCGGGTCTGGCGGTAGTAGGCGTAGTTGCCGGGATACCGGGTGACCCGGCCCCCCATGACCTCCAGGGTGACGTTGGTGAGGGTGTTGAGGAGATATCGGTCGTGGGAGACCAGGAGGAGAGTTCCTGCGTAGCCCTTCAGGTAGTCGGAGAACCATTCCACGGCGGGGACATCCAGGTAGTTGGTGGGTTCGTCCAGCACCAGGATATCGGGCTGGGCCACCAGAATGCGGGCCAGTTCCGCCCGGATCTGCCATCCGCCGGAAAAGCTGCGGAAGGGGTCGTCGAAGCGTTTTTCGGAGAATCCCAGGCCGGAGAGGGTGGCCTCCGCCCGGTTGCGCAGTTCGTAGCCCCCCAGATGTTCAAAGCGGGTCTGCAAATCCCCCATGCGCTTCAGCAGACGGCTCTGCTCCTCGGCGGGAATCCCCTCCCCCGCCAGCTTCCCCTCGATCTCCGACAGGGCGTGGGAAATCTCGTGGAGTTCCGGCAGGGCATCCTCCGTGTATTCGATGAGGGAGGTGGTGACGGCATGGGCATTCAGCTGCTGCCGCACGTAGCCGAAACGCTGGCTGGAAGGGAAATGGATCTCCCCGTGATCCGGCTTCTGACGCCCGGACAGCATCTCCAAAAGGGTGGACTTGCCGGCGCCGTTGGGCCCCACAAAGCCCACACGCTCCCCATCGTGGATGGCAAAATTGGCCTCCTGGATCACCACCTGACGGCCAAAGTTCTTGCTGACATTCACAAACTGAATCATTTGGTCAAATCCGCATATTGGGCATGGACAAACTCCCGCAGGGCATCGGGAGGCACTTCCACGTTCAACCCCACATGCCCGCCGGAAACATAGATCCGCTCGAACAGCTGGGCCGTCTCATCCAGGTAGGTGGGGAAAAGTTTCTTCTGGCCGATGGGGGAACAGCCCCCGTGGACATACCCCGTCAGGGGCAGCAGCTCCTTCTGGGGCAGCATCTCCACATATTTCTGCCCGCAGGCCCGGGCCGCCTTCTTCAAATCCAGCTCCCCTGTGGCGGGAATGACGAAGACGAAGTAGGTGCGGGGCACTGCTCCGGTGGTGACCAGAGTCTTGAAGACCTGGTCCGGCAGGGCGCCAATGCGTTCGGCGCAGGTGCGGGCATCCAGCTTCCCGTCGGAGACGTCGAACTCGTGCCATTGGAAGGGGATGCCGGAGGTCTCCAGCAGCCGGAGCACGTTGGTTTTCAGGGTGGGTTGCGGGGCGGCGCTCATGGCTTCAAAGGGAAGAGTTCCCGGAGGACCTCCCAGTCGGAGAAAGGATGCTTCACATGCTGGATTTCCTGGTATGCCTCATGGCCTTTTCCGGCAATGAGGAGCCAGTCCTCCGGGGCGCAGGTGGCCACCGCCGCGGCAATGGCCTTCCGGCGGTCCACCTCCACCCGGAAGGGGACTCCCGCCGGCACCCCGGCACGCACCTCCTCCAGAATCGCCACGGGATCCTCCGTCCGGGGATTGTCACTGGTCAGCCACAGAAAATCCGCATTCTCCCCCGCCTCCCGGGCCATGAGGGGACGCTTCCCCCGGTCCCGGTCGCCTCCGCATCCGAAGAGGACACCCAGACGCCCCGGGCACTCCGGACGCAGGGCCTGGAGGGCGCAGCGGAGTTCCTCGGGGGTGTGGGCATAGTCCACGAAGGCCTGGGCCCCGTTGGGGCAGGCGAAGCGCTGCAGGCGGCCGGGAGCGCCGGTGGTCCGGGCCAGAGTCTGGGCGATGACGGCCTCGGGCACCCCCAGGGCACGGGCCATCAGGCCGGCGCAGAGGGCATTGTACTGGTTGAAGGCGCCAGGCAGAGGGCACTTCCAGGGAGAGGGAGTCCCCTTCAGAGAGAAGATCACCAGCCTCTGGCAGACGGCCTGCGGGGAGGCGACCAGCTCCCGGGCCAGGCGCTCCACCGCCGGGTCGTCTCCGTTGAGGACCGCGGTGGCCTCGGGGAGGAGCATGGTGCGGAAAAGCTTGGCCTTGGCCTCCCAGTAAGCCTCCATGGTGCCGTGAAAATCCAGGTGGTCCCGGGAGAAGTTGGTGAAGGCGGCGGCGGCGAAGCGGGCGGTGCCCGTCCGCTCCTGGGTCAGGGCGGCGCTGGAGCACTCCATCACCACCGTCTCCACCCCGTTGGCCACCATCCGGGCGAAGAGCTCCTGGAGGAGGAAGGGGGTGGGGGTGGTGCGATCCGCCGGCAATTCCTCGCCTCGCCCCAGATCATAGACCACGGTGCCCACCATGCCGGTGGGGATGCCCGCCACCCGGAGAATTTCCCGGAGCAGGAAGACGGTGGTGGTCTTTCCCGCGGTGCCCGTCACCCCTGCCAGACGAAGACGGCGGGCGGGAAAGTCCGCAAAGGCCTCCGCTACCCTGCCTATTGCTATATATCCTTGCCCCGCAGGGACTTGTATCACAGGAACCGAAGCGGAGACCTCCGGGGAGTCCGTGAGGATGGCGGCGGCCCCGGCGGCCAAGGCCAGGGGAATGAAATCCTTCCCGTCGGCCACCGCCCCCCGGATGGCGCAGAACAGTCCTCCCGCCGAGACCTCACGGGAATCGGCGCAGGCCCCCAGCAGCAGGGGATCCTCCTTCCCCCCGTCCCCGCGCTTTGCTCCCAAGGGGGCAAGCAGGGAAAGGAGATCGCTGAGTTTCCAGGGGCGCAGGGAAAGCATGGCCGGTTCCTTCTGACTCCCGAACTACTTCTCCGGCATGGGATTGCCAAATTTCAGGGCGCGGCGCTGACGGCGGTTCAGCATGGGGGTGCCGTCAGGATTCAGGCGGGGAGGAGGAGGCGCCGGCTGGGCCTTGGGGGCCTTGGCCTTGGGAGACGGTGCCTTGTCCCGCTCTTTCCGCGGAGGACGCTTCCCGGAATCCCCCCGGGATTTCCGGGGTTCCCGGCGCTCGGTCCATTCCTCGCCTTCGTAGGCATCCCGGTAGGAACCTTTCCGGGAACGTCCGCCCCGGCGCTCCTCCCGGCCCTCCCGGCCGTCCTGTCCCTCCCGTTCCTCCAGGAAGAGGGCCCGCTGGGCATAGCGGCTCCGGTTCCGGTAGCTGCGCTGATTCTGGAGGCGCTCCAGCTTCTCCGCCGTCACCCCGATATGCTCCGGGCCCTGATCCGCCGTCAGGGCCAGCTGCCGGGCCACCATCTTCGTGAAGAGGATGGCGGGATCCTGGTCCTGTTTGGCGGTGAGCTCCTGGATCTTGGTGTACAGCTCCGTATCCAGGGAAGCGGCGAAGAGGCCCGCCAGGAGTTTTTCCAGGCGCTGGGCATTCACCTCGTTGCGGCTGGGGATGCGCCCCCGGGAGAGTTTGGCCCCCACGGAACGGCGGATGGCCTCCAGCTGCCGCAGCTCCCGGGGAGTCACCAGGGTGATGGCCTTGCCCGTCTTTCCCGCGCGCCCGGTGCGGCCGATGCGATGGACATAGGCCCGGCTGTCAAAGGGAAGATGATAGTTGAAGACGTGGGAGACATTCTCCACGTCGATGCCCCGGGCCGCCACATCCGTGGCCACCAGGATGTCGAAATCCCCCCGGCGGAAGGCCGCCATCACCCGGCCCCGGGCCGCCTGCTCCATGTCTCCGTGGAGGCAGTTCACATTGTATCCCCGCCCGCCCAGCAGGATGTTCAGGGAATCCGTCTCCTCCCGGGTCCGGCAGAAGATGATGGCCTTGGACACTTCCTCCGACTCAATGAGACGGATCACCGCATTGGTGCGCTCATGCTCCTCGATGACAAAGTAGCTCTGCTGGATGTCGTTGTTGGCGCTCTCGGGAGATTCCGTCTCCAGCTTCAGGGGATCGTGGAGGATGTCCCGGGCCAGGGATTCCACCTGCCGGGGCATGGTGGCGGAAAAGAGCATGGTCTGGTGGGGGCCGGGAAACTCCTGGAAGATGCGCTTCACGTCATCGATGAAGCCCATGTCCAGCATTTCATCCGCCTCGTCCACCACGATAATGGCCGGATTCACCCCCTGGAAATGACCGGACTCCATCAGGTCGATAAGACGCCCCGGCGTGGCCACCAGAATGTTCACCCCCCGCTCCAGAAGCTCCTCCTGGCGACGATACGACTGCCCTCCCGTGAAGGCGGCGGGCTTCAGTCCGGTAAAATGCCCCAGGCGGTAGAGTTCGCTGGAGATCTGGGCGGCCAGCTCCCGGGTGGGGGTGAGCACCAGCATCTGCAGCCCTTCCAGGTCCTTGATGCGCTCCATGGAAGGCAGGCCGAAGGCCGTGGTCTTTCCCGTGCCCGTCAGGGCCTGCCCCAGAAGATCCCGTCCCTTCAGCGCCTCGGGAATGGCCTTCTTCTGGATGGGCGTGGGTTCCCGGAACCCCGCCTCCCGAATGCCCTCCATCAGGGCCTCGCACAACCCAAACTCCTGAAAGCCTTCTCCGGGAGCCAATTCCCCCTCCTCCAACCGCTCCAAAGGCTCCTGATTCTCCGTATCTTCCATCCAAAAACTCCTCAAGGCAAACGCCTATTCTACATCCTCCACAGACAACACAGGTAAGGTCGGTACTATAGCCCCTCACACCCACCTCTAGAGGCTTACAAAACAGGACAAAATAGGATGTAACTGGAAAAGGTAAACGCCCGCTTTTCGAGCGTTTACTCTTTCAAAGTGC
>JAEDNW010000142.1:0-5557 GCA_016302315.1 Lentisphaeria bacterium | reverse complement strand
ATAACGCCTGAGTCCGTTCAGCCATTGCGGAATTTTAACTTCACGGATTCAGGTATACGTTTGCCCCCGGGAGTTTTTCCCTCCTCTCCTAAGGAGAGAAGGAAAGTTTTTCAGAGAGAGTCCCTGGGGCATGGTTTGAAAAATTTCCCGGCCTCCTTACATTCTTTTTTGCACCTTATCCTTCCCCCCCTTCTACCCCCTCTTTTTCCCGTTGTCATGCGCTCTTTCCTCCGCCAAGAGATCTTCCGCCTTCCCCTGGGAGACCGCAGCCTCTACATCCCCCCGAAAGGAGAACGGCAATTCCCCTTCACGGTTCCTGCCTGCGATTTTCCCGCCACCTGCCACCTGCGGCTGCTGGGGGAGACCGACTACTTCTGGCGCTGGCGCACGGAATGGGGCGCCACCTACGCCATTTCCATGGGGGTGGATGACGCCCTGACCCGGGAGGATGTGGCGGATGAGGCCTATGCCCTCCGCTGGCCCTGCCGGGGAGACCGCCGCCCCTGCAATGCCTATTTGAAGTTCTATCGGGAGGAGTTGTCTCCCGGGAAGAAGTGCCGTCTGTCCCAGTGGGTGAAGGGGGAGGAGTTCCGCTGCGCCGAAGGGACGGGATTGGCGTTGGAGCTATACTGGCAGAAGGAGGGACGGCATCCCCACGACGTCTTCGATGCGCCGGACCAGGTGGTTTTCCTGCCTTATCCGGAGGGGAGCTACGACTGGCGGGAGGAGTCCCTGGAGTTTCTCATGCCGGAGCAGGTGGCCTGCGCCATTCTGCGCATGGGGGTGCAGGAAGCCCGGGGGGCGTTGAAGACCGGCAGCCCCCGCCTGGTTCCGGAAGGCGGGGAGAATGTGGTGCCGCCTCTGGCCCCCACTCAGAGCCGAAGGGCGCGATTCAACTACCTGGGAGAGAACCTCTCCCGCCGGGACTGGCTGGAATGTTCTCTCCGGATTGACGGAAAGGAGGTTTTCCGGGGGGAGAAGTATTCCTCCATTGTGCGCCGCCCGGAATACACCTTCGAGGTGGGCCCCCTGACTCCCGGAGAACATGTCCTCACCCTGACTCTGAACAACGACTACGAGACCGCCATCGGCTTCGTGCCCCAGGGCCTGGAACTCCATCTCCTGGGAAATCATGACTTCGAGTTCATCGGCGCTCCCGAGACGGTCTCCGCCGGGGAACCCTTCGCCGCCTTGCTCCGCACCACCCGCCCCCATGTGGTGGTGACTGCCGGGGAGGGAGTCCGGCAGGAGTTTTCCCAGCCCGGCCTCCACGCCCTGGCCTTCCCGCCCTTGACGGCCCCCCGCCAGGAAATCCGGCTGTCCTCTCCGGAACATCAGGATTCCTTCCTGGTGGAACAGGGGGAGGCTTCCGCCCCGCCCATCTGCCTGGGCACGGGGGACGCTGTCTATATCCCCATGGACCGACAGGAGATGGAACGTTATCTGGAGTGGTATGTGGCCAATCATGTGGGCAACTGCCTCTGCTTCCGCCATGCCTACCGTTGGGGCGGAGGACGGGGACTCCATGAGGAGGTATGGCGCAGCCTGGTGCCCCTCCTGAATGACCTGCGTCTCCACTATACCCTGATGGTGGATGGCCGGGAAGTGCCCGGCATGACCGCCAATCCCCCCGAGGCCCTGCTCCAGGGCCCCTTCTATCTGGGACGCCGGGCCCACGAAAACGACGGTTCCCTCTGCTATTGGCAAAACGCCATCTGGGGCACCACCGAATTCCCGGAACCCTACGGCGACATTCTCTCCCGGGGCGTGAATGCCGGGGGAATCCAGCCCCGGGTGCGCCCCAAGCGACGGGATGACAAGACCTGGTGGTTCTTCGATCCGGAACAAAGCCGGGACATGAAGGAGGCCGCCGAGTACTTTGTGGCCAACCTGAAGGAGGCCAAGGGAGATTCCACCCGGCACTCCGGCCCCTCCACCCTCTTCCGGTATTTTTTCCAGGCGGGATATGATTGCCTGCTGGCGGAGCAGATGTATGGGCCGGAGGAGGTGATTCTCTCCTCCCTCCGAGGGGCCTCCCGGGCCTATGGCCGCCAGAATTTCGGCACCCATCTGGCCGTCCAGTGGGGCTCCACCCCTCTGGATTCCCCGGAGCATAGCGAACGTCTCTTTCTCTCTTTGGCCACCAGCTATCTCCAGGGCGCCACGGAGATCAATATCGAAGAGGGACTCTGGCGCATGGAGAACAACTATGCGGATCATGACCGCTTCAGCCATGCCTGCCAGCTTCACCAGGAGGCCTTCCATCGCTTCCGCCGCTTCCTGGAACACCATCCCCGGAAGGGAACCCTGGTGGCGCTGGTGGCCTGTCTCCAGGGACGCTACGATGGCTGGCGGTGCTTCAGCGGCACCAAGAAGAATGTCTGGTGCAACCAGGGCGAGGAGTGGAAGCCCGGTCTCCCTGAGGAATCCTTCCAGCTGACAAAACTCTTCTTCCCCCGGGCCCGCCTGGATGACGTCTATGGGAACAACTGCGACAATTCCCCCAAGGGATGGTATAGCGGAACCCCCTACGGCCCCATGGACTTGCTTCCCTGGGAAGGGGACTGGAGCCCCTATGGGGCCGTGGCGCTCCTGGGCTGGCATACCTATCTGCCCGGAGACGGAGAAAAACTCCTGGCCTACGTCCGGAACGGCGGCATTCTCCTGCTGGGCCGCCGTCACCTGAGCACCGCCTTGGGGCGCCGGGATCCCCTGACTCTTCCCCCGGCGGAGGAAGCCCTGGACACGCTCCTGGGAGAAGGCTGGCGCACGGCCACCGGCCTCCGGGAACGCCAGGTGGGGCAGGGCCGCGTCCTCTTCTTCGCGTCCCCGGAATGGCCCGCCCATCCGGAACTGCTGCCGGAGTATCGGAAGGCTCTCCAGGACGTGGCGGAACAGTGCGCCCGGGCCCAGGAGAACCGGGGCTGGATCCGGTCTAATGAGGATGTGGAGTTCACCGCCTACGATCAGCCCGACGGCCGACGCCGCTTCTATCTGCTGAATATCCGCTGGTGGGACCGCCAGCCCTCCTTCGTCACCCTGGCATGCCAGGGCCGGGAGGAGACGGTGGAGGTGCCCTTCGGGAAAATCCTGACCCTGGAGGTGGAACCTTAAGGGGGACGCCCATGGCCGGGGGGGCGCTTCGCGCTACCCCCGTCTAGCGATCCTGCTACCCCGCGGGGCGGGGTTCAATAGGAATTCCCCCCGTCCCCCGCCAGCGGGGGTGGATGTAGCGCCAAGAATATCCCGAATGCATCCTGTTCTCCCAGGGGGTGCGCTGACGCTACACCCCTGGGGTGACGGGCCTCCCACCCCGTAAACGGGGTTCAGACTCTTTATTATCGCCTACCGGGGGGGGTGGTCGTCCCTTCGGTCCTTCCGCCCCCCCCCGGGGGTTCCCGCTAACGCTTCACCCCCGTCTATCGATCCTGCCACCCCGCAGAGCGGGGTTCAATAGGAATTCCCCCCGTCCCCCGCCAGCGGAATGCCATTCCTTGCCTATAGCCGTCTTCCTGGCATCCTTTCGATGAGCGACTTACGCACAAGGTCGTATCCCTCCTGGGGAGAGAAAGTGATGTCTGGACGCAGAATTAGGCTGACATCGCCAAGGAACTCCGGGTCCTGCATTTTCTCGTCCAGATTTGCGATGAACTACCGGTAGGATGGTGGTCGCTCAACCACAAAGGAGATGTATCTGTGGTAGCACGCCAAAAGTCTGTCTATGTCAACCGTGGCGTTCGTGAGCGCATAGTACAAGTCGAATAGGTCGCGTCCCTTTCTGCGCTGGTATAGCGCACGAAGTTTCGTGCCCAGAAGTTCCTCTATCCGATAGGTATTCAGCTGGCACTCTCCCCGGAACCACTGGCTGTCAACGGAGAAGGGCATGGTGACATATCCCAGTTCGGTGAAATGTTCGAAGCAGTTGACCTCCACCTTAAGGCGAATCTGTCGGACGGGAGGTGTCTCCGAAGCGATCCGGAATAGCAGCGTATTGTTGTGGCGTTTCTGCTTGACGACCTTGTCGGGCAAAAAGGAAAGTACTTCGCCAAGTCGCTGAAGAATGGGCTTGATCGGACCTGCGTTGACCTGGACAAGGTCGATGTCCTCGCTATAGCGTGGCTGGGGATGGAAATGGAGCTTGTGCAATGCTGTGCCGCCCCGGAAGGCGAGCTGTTTTGTCAGGAAATCATCTCCGAAAATGGCCACCAGGCAGCGGCAGATGAGCAGATCCTGCTCTGCCTGCAGAGTGTCCCGCCATTGCATTCTCTGCATCCATTCCGTCAGGGCATTTGCGTAAATCATAGGTCGTCCACCTCGATGTCTGTGTTGACGATGACCTTCCATCTGGACGAGCGGGGCATGGTGTCGTCTGCGGGCTTCTGCCGGGACAGCGCCGCCCAGCGGAAATGCAAATTTGCCTCGCGCAGACGCCGGTGCAGGGCGTCTGCCTGCTCCCGGTTTCCCAGAATTTCCTCGGTGATGTAGCCAAGCCTCTGGAAGGCGGCCAGGGACGCAAAGGAATAGAGATAGGGATTGGCGTTGGCGAAGTCGGTGCTATCCAGCAGTTCCGCCAGCACCGTGGAGGCGCGGGAGAGGCCGCCGATGTATTGGGCATATTGCACCAGATCCACGGCGGTCAGTTCAGGGGATGAGTAGTTGACGGTGGCGGTTTCGCTGTTGCGCTGGATGAGCAGAGGCTGTGGAATCTCCCGCCGGTATCCCCAGAAAATGGATGGATTCTTGTCCGACGAGGTGCTCATCACGGGACGGGTCGTGAACACGCAGCAACGCTGCGGAGCCTGGTGCGCCGCGCCGAACAACTGCGATGCGCTGGTCAGAGATATGTAGTAGGGCCTGCCAAGACGCTGCATCAGCTGGTCGATGTAGTATTCGGGCGGCACGAGGCCCTCTGCAGCATACCGCACGGGAATCTTGACATAGAATCCGTTGAGGACATTGGCCAGGACACCATGGGCGCAGAGCCTGGACAGCTCGCTGCTCAGGACATTGTACGATTTCCCAGGAAACGAACATTGGATTTCTTCCCGGGAAAAGAAGGTCGCCCCTGCACGCTCCCGTTGGTTTAGCCAGGCTCTGATTGACATTTTAGTTCTGCTTCTTAACGATTTTTGTTATGATTCAAAATAGAAATGTAATATGATACGGTTTTTGCCCCTCGGTAGGCCGAACGTCCGTAATCCGTGGAAAAAACTGTCTTCCCCCAAGCCCTCCAAAAAAGCATACAGGGGAAATCCTGCGCCCCGCCAGCGGGGGTGGATGTAGCGCCAAGAGGTTCGCCGGGGATGGCGATTGTGTCCCCTGGGGCAAGACTATCCCGGTGAACAGGGGGTGCGGGGGATTCCCCCGCCTTGACGGCCCCCCACCTGGGGGCAGGGGGCATCCACATGAACCCCGTTTACGGGGTGACAGGATCGATAGACGGGGGTGGAGCGTAGCGGGAACCCCCGGAGGTGGTGCGGGAGCCACATTTGTGGCGACCAAACCCCCGGTAAGGCCCAAAATAGGATCCGAACCCCGTGGGCGGGGTGGGAGGCTT
>JAEDNW010000021.1:0-24943 GCA_016302315.1 Lentisphaeria bacterium | reverse complement strand
TTCCCCCCACAGATCCTCCCCCCCCATGCCACTCGCCCAATTCTCCCTCCTCCCGGACAGCCACCGCGTCGGCCCCGGCAATCCCCTGCTGGTCATCGCCGGTCCCTGCGTAGCCGAATCCTCCGCCATCTGCCAGGAAATTGCCGGCACCGCCCTGGAAGTCTGCCGGTCTCTGGGGCTGGAATATGTCTTCAAGGCCTCCTTTGACAAGGCGAACCGCACCAGCATCCAGGCCTTCCGGGGTCCCGGCGAGGCGGAGGGGCTGGCCATGCTGGCGGAAGTGCGGGAGAAGTTCCACATTCCGGTCATCACGGATGTCCACGAGCCCGGCCAGTGCCAGGAGGTGGCCAGGACGGTGGACATGCTGCAGATTCCCGCCTTCCTCTGCCGCCAGACGGATTTGCTGCTGGCCGCCGCCAAGACCGGGAAGCCGGTGAATGTGAAGAAGGGGCAGTTCCTGGCGCCGGAGGACATGGCTCCCGTGGTGCAGAAGCTGGAATCCACCGGCAATTCCCGGATTCTTCTCACGGACCGGGGCACCACCTTCGGCTACCACAATCTGGTGGTGGACATGCGGGGGCTGGCCATCATGCGCTCCCTGGGATGCCCCGTGGTTTTCGACGCCACCCATTCTGTCCAGCTTCCCGGGGGCCAGGGCACCTGTTCCGGCGGCAACCGGGAGTTTGTGCCCCCCCTGGCCCGGGCCGCCTGCGCCGTGGGCATCGACGCCATCTTCCTGGAAATCCATCCGCAGCCCGAAAAGGCCCTCTCCGACGGCGCCAACTCCCTGCGCCTGGCGGACCTGAAGGACCTGCTCTCCTCCCTGAAGGAAATCCACGCCCTCTGCCCATGAACACCCTCTCCCTTCAGAAATTCCAGAGAGCGGGCACAACCCTGGAAGAGGCCGCACGGAAAATCCGGCTGGTGGCGCTGGACATCGATGGCGTCCTCACCGACGGACGCATCGGATACACCGGCACCCCCGATGAAATCAAGTTCTTCCACGTCAGGGACGGATCCGGCATCACCATGCTCCGGCGCACCGGACTCCTGGTGGGCGCCATCTCCGGCAGACGCAGCAAGGCCAACCAGACCCGAGCCGCCGAACTGAAGCTGGATTTCCTGGTGGAAGAGTGCTGGAACAAGGCCCAGAGCCTCCACCATGTGGCCCAGGAACACCACCTGACCACGGAACAGTGCCTCTTCCTGGGAGACGACCTCATTGACGGCTGGCCCATGATGGCCGCCGGCGTGGGCGTCGCCGTGGGAGACGCCGCCGAGGCCGTCCTTCCCGCCGCCGATCTCCAGACCCAGGCCTTCGGGGGCCAGGGCGCCCTCCGGGAGACCGCCGAGTGGCTCATGAAGCTTCAGGGCACCTGGGAATCCCAGCTGAAGCACTACCACATCCCCCTCTCTTGAGCCGCCTGCCGCACATCCTCCTGGGCGCCCTCTTGGCTGGCGCCCTCTCCGCCTTCGGCGATCCCCTGGGCATGGACTCCCTGGATCATCTGGAGCTCCAGGGCTTCCAGACCAACGGGGTGGTGACGCTGCCCCGGCAAGGGCGTCAGGAGACCCTCCCCTGGCGGATCCGGGGACGCAGCGCCCAGGTGGAGATGCCCCTCTACCACCTCCAGGGCTTTCAGATGTCCCTCCAGAAGCCCGGGGGGCAGGAGCCGGAATTTCTCCTGGAGAGTCCCCGCTGCACCTACAATCACAGCCTTCAGCAGGTGCACGGGGATGGTCCCATCCACCTCACGGGGCCCGATGGCCTGGAAATCTCCGGCATCGGCTTCGATCTCTACTGGCAGGACAGCCAGAAGCCTCCCCAGTTCGTCCTCCGGGAAGCCGTCTACATCCAATTCCCCCTTTCTCTCGTCCAGAAGGAAGAAGGCGCCCCCCAAGCCACGCCCTGATTGCCCATTTCCCCCATGTCGAGACTCCTCCTCTGCCTCCTCCTCCTTTCCGCCCTTCCCCTGGCCATCGCCCAGCAGGATCCCGCGCCGGAAGAGGGCCGTTCCGCCGGCACCTCCGGCACCGTCACCATCGCCGCTGACCGCATGGAGATGACCTTGCAGCACAGCGCCAACCTGGAAGGGAATGTGGAGGTGGTCTTCCTGCCGGCAGGGGAAACCCTCCAGACCCTCCAGAAGCAGATTGCCGGAGAGGATCAGCGGGTGGTGCTGAACGCCGACCAGATGAAGGTCTTTTTCCAGGAAGGCAGCTCCACCCCCCGGCGCATCCAGGCCACCGGGCGGGTGCGCATCCACACCGCCGACGGCAAGAGCGCCACAGGAGACCAGGGGCTGTGGGAACTGGAGAACGGCGGCAATGCCATCATCCTGGAAGGCAAGTGCACCATCCTGGCCGACGGACGGGTCATGACCTCCTCCCGCATCCGCTACGACCTGAAGGAGAACCGCTTCGAGGCCGCCCGGGCGGTGCTGACCCTCCCCGTGGAAAGCCGGGAGGACACCAGCCCCCTGGATCTGGTGAAGCCCGCCACCCCGGAGAAATGACCATGGCCCAGCCCTCCCCTTCCCCTCTCCTGGAGGCCGCCCATCTTCGGAAGATCTACGCTGGGCGGTGCGTGGTGCAGGATGTCTCCCTGGAGGTGCGTCCCGGCGAAGTGGTGGGGCTTCTGGGTCCCAACGGCGCCGGCAAGACCACCAGTTTCTACATGATTGTGGGCATGGTGCCTCCTGATGGCGGCACCATCCGTTTCCGGGGAGAGGACATCTCCCGTCTGCCCATGTATCGCCGGGCCCGTCTGGGCATGGGCTATCTGGCCCAGGAACCCTCCATCTTCCGGCGTCTCACCGTCCGGGAGAACGTGGAGGCCATTCTCCAGACCCTGGATCTCACCCCCGCCCAAAGAAAGGAGCGTCTGGAGGAACTCCTGGAGGAACTCCAGCTAACCCACCTGGCTGACCAGAAGGCCCTCACCCTCTCCGGCGGAGAACGCCGCCGCCTGGAAATCACCCGGGCCATGGCCACCTCCCCCGATTTCCTCATGTTGGACGAACCCTTCGGCGGCGTGGATCCCAAGAATGTCTTCGAGGTCCAGAAGATCATCGCCACCCTGCGGGACCGGGGACTGGGCATCCTCATCACCGACCATAATGTCCGGGAAACCCTGGCCATCGTGGACCGGGCCTACCTCATCTGCAACGGGGAAATCCTCTTCTCCGGCACCGGAGAGGCCCTGGTAAAAGACGAAAATGCCCAGAGGGTCTATCTTGGCCCCAGTTTCCAATCCATTTGACCTGGCTCGCCCCAGCCAGGCCGCCCCGCTTCCCTCCCTTTCCCGGCGGGCGCCCCGCCCTACGGCGGCTCCCAGGCCCCGTCCCCATCCCAACCCGAACAAGGAGGTGCATAAGATGCTGGAACTTCTCCTGACTGGAAAACGGCTGGAAATCTCTGAAGAGGAACGGAATCTGGCGCAACGCCTCGCCGACAAGCTGGACGCCGACTATACCAAGCTCTCCTCCCTCCGCATGGTGCTGGACAGCGAACGGGGCAAATACCACTGCGAGGCACTCCTCAACGGCAAGCATGTCCGACTGAATGCCTCCGCCAAGGCCGACGCCCTGGCCGCGGCCATCTCCGCCACCTACGACAAGCTGGACAAGCAGATGCGGCGCTACCTCACCAAGGTCCAGGAACGCTCCATCGCCGCCGACCCCGAACTCAAGGAAAAGATCTGGGCCAGCGCCGACTTGAAGGACGACGACGAGAAGGAAGCGGAACTCTTCGACTAGCTGTCCCCTGACCTCAACTCCCCCGCCCCCTGGCTCCCTCCCCCCCTGCACCGGGACTCATCCCGGAAGACGGCGAGGCGGCCCAGGGGGCGGCTCCCTTTCCCCTTCCCCCCCTCCCATGTGCCAGACCTGCTCCCCGCACCACCACCACGCACCCCAAGGCACCCCCTCCTGCCGCCCGGAATGGGATGACTATTTCATGAAGCTGGCCATGCTGGCCAGCGAACGGGCCACCTGCCCAAGAATGCACTGCGGCTGCGTCCTGGTGAAGGACCACCACGTCCTCTCCACGGGATACAACGGCTCCCTCCCCGGAACCGCCCACTGCTACGACGAGGGATGCCTGGTGGTGGACAACCTCTGCGTGCGCACCAACCATGCGGAAATCAACGCCATTTGCCAGGCGGCACGGCACGGCATGGCCCTGGAGGGTTCCACGGCCTACGTCACCAATCTCCCCTGCACCTCCTGCGCCAAGGCCCTGATCGCCGTGGGCGTGGTCCGAGTGGTGATCTTCTCCAACTATCACGATTCCCTGGCCGAGCGCTTCTTCCAGGAATGCCATGTGGAGCTATGCCGGATGCCCATGCCGGAGCGGATGATCCACTATGCCCTGGAGGATTTCCCCTCCGCCCGCCCCTTCCAGGAGGAAAAGAAGGAAGACACCACCCGCCCGTAGAAGAAAGCCCCCCGCCCAGAAGGGGGGGGCCGCCGCAAAGGGATCCCTGAAGGAATTCTGTACTCCCAGGGGTTGCGCTATCGCTTCACCCCTTTTTCTGGGAGGGATGTGTGGCCTCATTGGAGGAGCCAGTCCAGGACATTGAGCTTGCGGATTCCCTGGAAGTCGTCTGAGGGATCTTCGTCAAGGGTGAGGAGGAACTTGGGGTAATGGTCGTGGATTCTCTGGAGGGAGGCCAGTTCGCGCCGAAGGGTCTCAGTGTCCCGCACGGTTGCCGCCACCTGGTAGTATTCCGTTCCGTCGGGCTTTTCCACCACGAAATCCACCTCCAGGCTTCCGACTTTCCCCATATATACCTTCCCTCCGCGCCGAAGCAGTTCCAGGAACACCACATTCTCCAGGATATGTCCCACATCCTGGGAGCGTCCGGAAAGGAGATGGCGACGGAGCCCAGGATCCACCACGTAGTATTTCTCCAGGGTCTTTAGCCGCTGCTTCCCCTTCACGTCATATCGCTCCGCCTTGTAGATGAGGAAACTCTCCATCAATGCGTCCAGATACCGTTCAATGGTCCTGGCATCGGATTTGCGTCCGTCGGAGGACAATGTT
Source organism: Lentisphaeria bacterium (assembly GCA_016302315.1). GTDB lineage: Bacteria > Verrucomicrobiota > Lentisphaeria > Oligosphaerales > Oligosphaeraceae > UBA1724. The sequence goes on along the minus strand of JAEDNW010000021.1, from coordinate 19,897 downwards.
CCTGCGATGCGACGGGTGGAAAGTTCGCTGCCGATGCTGTCGAACACGAACTTCGCCACGCTGGCCAGCATCAGCGGATCGGATATCTTCCGCCTCTGGATAATGTCCTTCAGCAGGATGGTGTTGTAGATCCCCTCAAGGTAGTCTCCCAGTTCTCTCGGCGCATCCAGCAATTCTCCTGCATAGGGGAAAGAACTCCCCCCAACATATTCGGCATACAGACGGGAGAGGTCGTTTCTCCCCCGCCTCTCCACAAACTCGCGGAAGGACAGAGGCAGCATCTTGATTTCCACATACCGTCCAGAAAGCAATGTGGCAATCTCGTGGGAGAGGAGATTGGCGTTGGATCCCGTGAGGTAGACATCCACGTTGGGACGAATGTAGATGCTGTCAATGACCTCCGGAAAATCCTCGCACATCTGCACCTCATCCACAAACACATACGTCATTTCCCCCGCCTTCAGCCTGTCCTTAAGGTAAGCATGGAGAGTATCGGAATTCCGCAATGCCTTATTGTCTCTGTCCTCCAGGTTCACATACACAATGCGTTCTGCCGGCACGCCCTGGGTGCGAAGCCACTCCTGATACATGGCAAGAAGGAACGACTTCCCGCACCGCCGGACACCCGTCACGACTTTGATCACCTGCTTGTCACGCCAGGAGCGCAGACGCTCCATGTACTCTTTGCGCTCAATTCTCATTTCCCGTCTCCTCTGAGGATTTCGTGAATACAGACAATAATATGATCCACAAACTCTGATTTTCAGCAGAGTTTGTGGCATAGACAACGACAAACTCGCAATTTCAGAAGAGTTTGTGGCATGGACAACGACAAACTTGCAATTTCAGCAGAGTTTGTGGTATGGACAACAGCAAACGACTCCCGCGCCCCCGCAGAGGATGAGACGTGCGCGCCCCGGGAGGATAAATTTTTTATAACTCCATAATAATCAAGGACTTACAACAAGTCCAAACAACCCATATCCCCCCTCCTTCTTTCCAGGGAGAGGCTTTGGATCAGGCTAACCTTTCCGGCCCAGGAGTCGGCGCAGCAGCTGCCGCAGGGGCCAGGTTGTGCGGCGCCACCTGCTCCACCCCCAGTATTTCCGGGCGGTAAGCAGGAAACTCTTCCGGTAGAGCAGATAGATTTTCCAGGAGGAGAGGGCTTTCCGGATGGTGGCGCTTCCCCAGTGGATCACCCTGGCCTGGGGCCAATAGACGGTGGAGAGCCCGAGGGACCGCAGACGCTCCCCCAGGGCAGGCTCCTCGAAGAAGAGAAAATATTCGGCGTCGAAGCCCCCGGCCTGGAAAAAGGCGGCGGCCCGCAGCAGCATGAAGCAGCCCCGCACCCCATAGCACTCCCGGGTTTCTCCCCCGAAAGGAGAGGCTGTAGCGGGGAAGGCCGGGCAGCATTCGTTCCCCAGGTCAGCGGAGGTGTTCCAAGGGGACTGGGCCACGTCGTCCAGCCCCCGCACATCGGGGCCGGCGATACCCCAGGCGGGATGGGCATCCAGCGCTTCCATCAGGCCCTCCAGACCATGGTCCGGGGGGATCTGGATATCATCGTTGGCAATCAGGAGATAATCCAGGGAAGGGAAGCGGCGGCGCAATTCCTCCGCCCCCCAATTGTTTCCCCGGGAGTAGCCCAGATTCTCCTGGGTGGTGAGGAGAACCACCCCTTCGGGGAGTCCCCCCTCCAGCGCCTGGCGGGTTTCCGGGAGGGAGGCCACTTCCACCACGCAGGCCACCCAGGGGAAGGGAAGCCGGGGCAGTTCCTCCCGGACAAAGGTGCAGGTGCGCTGGGGGGAGCGGTAGCTTACCACCACCACGCCCACCCGGGGATTCTGGGATGCCGGGCACCCTGCCGTCATGGCCACGCCGTCAGTTGTCTCCGCCACTCCAGCCCCACTTCTTCAGGGCCTTCTTCCGCAGACGGATGTTCTTGGGGGTCACCTCCATCAGCTCATCGTCGTTGATGAAGCTGATGCAGTCCTCCAGGCTCATCTGGACCGGCGGCGTCAGAATGATATTTTCATCGGAGCCGGCCGCCCGCACGTTGGTCAGCTTCTTGGCCTTGCCGGGATTCACCAGCATATCCCCCTCCCGGGCATTCTCGCCGATGATCTCCCCGGCGTAGATCTTCACGTTGGGTCCCAGGAAGAGCCGGCCCCGCTCCTGGAGATTGAAGAGGGCGTAGGGAACAGTTTCGCAGGCGCTCATGGACACCATGGCCCCGTGCTGGCGGTAAACGATCTCCCCGGCGTAGGGTTCGTAGCCGCTGAAGAGATAGTTCATCACGCCCAGTCCCTTGGTATCCGTCATGAACTCGGAGCGGTAGCCCAGGAGTCCCCGGGTGGGAATCAGGTAGACGATGCGGGCCATGCCGTTCTCGGTCTCCATGGACTGGATGCGGCCCTTCCGCAGCCCCAGCTTCTCCATGACGGGGCCCACGTAATTCTGGTCTACATCCACCGTCAGTTCCTCGAAGGGCTCCAGCTTTTCCCCGTTGGGGCCGGTCTGGAAAATCACCACAGGCCGGGTGCATTCCATCTCGTAGCCTTCCCGGCGCATCTGCTCGATGAGCACGGAGAGATGGAGCTCGCCACGGCCGGACACCGTGAAGCCCTGCCCCACCCCCAGGGGCACCACCTGCAGCGCCACATCCGACATGGTCTCCCGGCGGAGACGATCCTCCAGATGGCTGCTGGTGACGTAGGTCCCCTCCTGCCCGGAGAAGGGTGAGCTGTTGGGCAGGAAGTTCATGGAGATGGTGGGCGGGTCGATGGGCATGGGCGGCAGGGGAATGGGATTCTCCGGCGAGGTGTAGGTGCACCCCACCGTGACATCGTTCATGCCGGCAATGCCCACGATGTCTCCGCAGGAGGCCTCGTTGACCTGGTACTTCTTGTTGGACTCGAAACGGAAAATCTGGGTGATGCGGGCGGGCTTCAAGGTGCCGTCACGCATGGCCACCACCGTGGCCTGGTTGATGTCCATCTTGCCGCTGGTGATCTTGCCGATGCCGATCCGCCCCAGATAGGGGGAGTAGTCCAGGGTGGAAATCAGGACCTGGAGGGGGCCGTCGGGGGAGCCCTGGGGAGCGGGAATGTCCTTCACGATGTGCTCGCAGAGGGAAGTGAGGTCCTTCCGCTCGTCATCCAGGTTGTCCACGGACCAGCCGTCCCGTCCGGAGGCATAGACCACGGGGAAATCCAGGAGTTCATCCGGGGCATTCAGCCGCACAAAGAGATCGAAGACCTGGTCCACCGCCCAGTAGGGACGGGCGGCGGGCTTGTCAATCTTGTTGATGACCACCACAATGGGGAGGGAGAGGGAGAGGGCCTTCTTCAGCACGAAGAAGGTCTGGGGCATGGGCCCCTCCTGGGCATCCACCAGCAAAAGCGCCCCGTCCGCCATCTTCAGCACCCGCTCCACCTGGCCGCCGAAATCCGCATGTCCGGGAGTGTCGATGATGTTGATGGTGTAGTCCTTGTAGGCGAAGGAACCATTCTTGCTGGTGATGGTGATGCCACGCTCCCGCTCAATGGCATTGGAGTCCATCAGGCATTCCTGGACCTTCTGGTTGTCCCGGAACATGCCGCTGAACTTGAATAACTGATCCACCAGAGTGGTCTTGCCATGGTCCACGTGGGCAATGATGGCAATGTTACGAATCTTCGATTGGTCCATGAGTTCCGGATCCGAAAAGGACTGGGTAAAACAACTCCCCCACCACCCCCGTGCCTCCAGACAAAATCGTGCCCGGGAACCCACCGGGAAACAGGGAAAACCGTGACGTCCGTTAAGATAATCTATGCCGGGGAATTTGTCGTCAATTGACCGGAATTGACACCCTGTTCCCGGCAGCCTACTTCTCCAGGAAGACCCCCATTTTCCGGAAGCGGTCGTAGCGGGCATCCTTCACCCGGGAGGGGGATTTTTTCCAGAGGGGCTTCAGCACCCTCACCAGGGCGGCCTTGAGGATGGCGGCGGCGCCGCCTGGGTTGCAGTGGGCGCCTCCCAGAGGTTCGGGGACGATTTCGTCGATGACGTTGAGTTTCAGGAGATCCTCGGCGGTGAGCTTCAGGGCCCTGGCGGCATCGGCGGTGCGGTTTTCGTCCCGCCATAGGATAGCGGCGCATCCTTCCGGGGTAATGACGGAGTAGTAGGCATTGGTGAGCATCAGGACCTTGTTTCCCACGGCCAGTCCCAGGGCTCCTCCGGAGCCGCCTTCCCCGGTAATGACGCAGACCACGGGGACGGTCAGGCGGAACATTTCCCGGAGATTCACGGCGATGGCCTCTCCGATATGGCGTTCTCCTCCGGAGATTCCGGGATAGGCTCCGGGGGTATCCACCAGGGTCACGATGGGGCACCGGGCCTTTTCCGCCAGTTTCATCAGTCGCAGGGCCTTCCGGTAGCCTTCCGGTTCCGGGCACCCGAAGTGGTTTTGGAGATACTGCTCCAGATTATGTCCTTTGCGGGTGAAGATCACCATGACGGGATGGGTGCCCAGCATGGCGAATCCGCCGCCCACCGCCCAGTCATCCCCGAAGCGCCGGTCTCCGTGGAGTTCCATGAAATCGGAGAAGATCATCCGGCAGAAATACTGGGGATGAGGGCGCATGGGATGTCGGGCCAGGCGCACCTTCTGCCAGGGGGTGAGGTTCTTCTGGAAGAGTTCCTCCACCTCCTGGATATTCTGGAACAGCGTGCGCAGTTCTCCGTCGATATGGAGCCGGTTCTGCTGGGCGTGGCGCTGGAGGGCTTCCGCCCGATGCACCAGTTCCAGAAGGGGTTCGGCAAAATCCAGCTTTCCTTCCGCCATCTTCCGCTATTCCTCAATGGAGACCCGGACGGGGGGAGTGCTTCCCCCGGGCATGGGAATGAAGTCGAAGAGTTCCTCCACCTCCTCATTGCGCATCCGGATGCATCCTGCGGAACAGCTGGTCCCCACCGTATCCGGCTCCGTGGTGCCATGGATGCCATAGCCCTCCAGACTGGGATCCGTCCCCTCCGTCGGCGTCAGCTTCAGCCAGCGGGTGCCCAGCACATTCTCCGGATCTCCGGCGGCGATATAGCGTCCCGGGGGTGTCCAGGCCGGATCCGTCAGCTTGTCCGTGATGAGGAAGCGTCCGGCGGGGGTGCGGTTCTCCTTGCCGATGCCCACGGTCCAGACCCGGTACAATTCCCCGTCCAGATAGAGGAGCAGGAGGAAGTGCTGTTTGGAAACCCGGATGGACCAGGTGCCCTGGATGTAGCTCAGGGTCTGGCTGGGGCGGATCACCGGATCCCGGCCATCTTCCCGGTGCAGGCTCTCATTGCACCGGATCAACGCCCCCACGCTGGTGTAGTGACGGGCGGCAATCCGAGCCAGAGAATCTCCCCGCACCACCCGGTAAAAGCCCTTCTCCTGGGCCGGGGCCGAGGAATTCATCAGGCGGCGGTCCGCATCGTCGATGATCTCCACACCCTGGCGCCAGATGGGATCAAACTCCTTCACGCCTTCCGTCTTGATCACCTGACGGGCCAGCTTCCGGGCCGCCTCCAGCATCCCCAGCTCCAACTGCCGACGGGCGGCCGCCAGACGCTCCTCCACCCCGGGAATGGCCGGCGGAACAGGAGCCACCGGAGTCTGCCCCTGCTCCCCCACTGCCCCAGGGACCGCAGGCGCCGGCGCATCCTGGGAAGGCAGGGTCGTCACCTCCTCGGGCTGGGCGGGGGTGGCGGTTCGGCAGGAGCGCAGCACCATTCCCGTCAATCCCAGGGCGGCCAGGACGAGAATGAGAATCAGGGGATATTTGATATACCAGTACATGAAAAGGGTGGGAGGGGGAAAGGGAAGGAGGCTTTCCGTCGTCCAGGGAGGGCAGAAAAGGAGAAAGTCCCGGGAATCCATCCGCCGCGGGACTCATCAAACAGGGTTAATATACCCCGGAAAGATGGGTTTCCCTCAGGGGAGCCTCCCCCGAGGGGTATTTCCCTGTAGAATATAATAACTACCTAATGCTAAAGGAGTTACAGATATTTCAAGACCAATCCTGGACATGCATCTCCTCCAGGAAGGCCTGCACCAGGCGCACCGCCGGCTCCGTCTCCCCCCGGGGAATCCAGTGAATGGGGTGTCCCTCCCGTTCCAGTTTCCGGAACCAGATGTCCTGCCGTTTGGCGAAGCGTCGGATCTGGGTGACCAGCTGTTCCCGCATCTCCGGGTAGGGGAGAGAGCCCGCCAGATAGCGTCCCACATATCGGTATTCCAGGCCGAACCATTCCAGCTGTTCCCGGGGGATTCCCTGGTCCAGCAGTCCTTTCACCTCCTGGATCAGCCCGGCCTCCAGGCGGGCATCCAGGCGTTGGAGGATGCGTTCCCGGACTTCGGCCCGTTCGTAGAGGGGGGCCAGGATCAGGGTGCGGCTCAGCGGGGCGATGGGATGGAGGTCTTCTCCGCTCCGGGCGATTTCCAGGGCGCGGATGATCCGGCGCTTCTGGGTGGTATCGGTTCTGGCCAGCAGAGCGGGGGAAGCCTCCTGCCGGAGTCTGGCCAGGAGTTCCTCCTCGGACATCGCCTCCAGCTGCCGGCGGTATTCCTCGTCCGGCGGGCCGCCAGCCATTTCATATCCCTCCAGCAGGGCGGCCAGATACAGAGGGGTTCCCCCGCACAGCACAGGCAGAGCACCCCGGCTCCGGATGCTTCGGAGGGCCAGGCGGGCCGCCTCTCCGTACTGGTGCAGATCGTAACGTTCCCCGGGATCCACCACGTCCAGCAGGTGGACAGGCACCCGGGATTCCCCTGCCCCGTATTCCTCCAGATCCTTCCCGGTCCCCAAGTCCATCCCCCGATAGACCTGGCGGGAATCCACGCTGACAATCTCGCCCCGGAAACGGCGGGCCAACTCCACCGCCAGACGGGTCTTTCCCGTGGCCGTGGGCCCCGTCACCACCACCACCGGCTGCCGGGCCACCTCCTCATAGGGGGGAAGCCCCGCCGCAGACCATTCCTCCTCCCTCATGGAGAGGCCTCCTGGGAACCACCGGAGGGAGCCGCCCCGGGTACCCAATGCTCCCCCTCCCGCATGTCGTACAACTCCAAGGTAAGATACTCCTGGGGCAGAATGTCCTCCACCTGCACACCCTCCGGCAATCCCAGCACCTGGAGACGCACCTTCTGTCCCCCTGCCATGGTATAGGGTGTCAAGTCGCATACCACCCGGAGCTGCTCCGAATTCAGGTTCTTCAGCACCATGGAGGGACCGCTAAGGTGCACATTCACCCGGGGAGAGGATTCGCTGACCTGCCGGGGATGGAGAAAACTCTCGTAGCGGGACAGGAAGACCACCGGCAGATCATTGAAGGCCCGCCGGATGGCATTCATGGTATTCTGTTCCGGCTTGACCTCGTATTCCACCTGGGAACGGGAAATGTGGACCCATTCTCCGTTGGACGGCGTCTGGAGACGCACCATGCCCGTGTAGGGGCGGGTGTCCTGCAGCTGGATCGGTTCCGTGGGGATGCTGGCAATCTTGGCCACCTCCGATTCCGGCCCCCGGACCGCCACCACCCCCTGCCCCTGCAGGAGATGGCATTCGTAGGTCCAGCCCTCCTGCTGGCCCCGGCGATCCAGGGTGAGATGCACCGGCACCTCACGGCTCACCACTGGCTCGTAGCGCACCTGCAGCTTTCCCCCGCGAATCTCCCGGATGTCCACCCCGGAGGGCTTCTCCAGGACATCAGCAGGCTGGACCTCGTATTCCACCTGGCGGACACCGCCGCCCACTCCGGCCTGACGGATCAGGCTTCCCAGGCGCACAGGATCCATAGTCACCACGAAATCCTTGGAGGAGAGGGGATTATCCATATGGAAGACATCCACCGAAACCTGGAGCGTGACGGTGTAGTTCTCCTCGAAGAGCCGGACTTCGCTTTCCAGGGGCTTCCGGGGCACCTGCACCGTCACGGCCTCCACGCTCTTCCATCCGGCATAGGCGCTGGTGGCGCTTTGCTGGCGGATCAGAACGGAGGTGGCGCAGGCCAGGCCGAGGGCCACCATCATCCGCCAGATGTCCAGCATCTGGAGTTTGCGCATGCCCGCCTTCCAGCGCAGGGCCAACCAGCTGCCCTCCCCGCTTTTCTTGTTGTTGGGGAGCGCACTCATTCCGCCGACACCTCCTGCTTGCTGCTATCCTCCGCCGGACGTTCCCCAGGGGCCTCGCTCCGGGCAAGGCGGGTCTGGAAGAAATCCAGCAGAGCCTCCCGGAGTTCCCCGGGGGAAGCCAGGCGGTGGATGCGCATCCGGTCGTCCACCTCCGGCATCAGCACACTGCCCGTCTCCTCGGAAACCATCAGCACGAAGGCGTCCGTGCGCTCCGCCATTCCCCGGACCGCATTCTGGCGGGTATGGACAGGACCGTCTCCCATGGCTCTTCCCTGGGGGAAACGGCATCCCGCCGCTGTGATGCGCAGGCCGTTGCGGTTCATGCTCAGGATGACACCGCCGTCATGCAGCGGGGTGCCAGAATAGAAGATGGTGCGCAGGAGGCGGTAGTTCATGGCGCAATCCAGCTCCACCCCCGTTTCCCGGAACTCGTCCAGCCCCGTCACTCCCTGGATGGCCAGAAGGGCGCCGGTGGTTTCCCGTGCCAGGCGTTCCTCCTCCATGTCCAGATGGTAGTGTTCCTGGAGATAGTTGCGCCACTGGGGCTGGGGGGTCAGACAGCAGACGGCCTTCAGCACTTCGTCCACCCCGGCCACCACATGTTCCTTCTGGCGGGAGAGATTTCGGCGAGCGCGGATGCCCAGATACCAGCGGTTCAGGAAGATGGCGGGATGGCTCAGGAGTCGCCGGAGTTCCTCGCTGAAGAGCACCAGGATCGCCAGGGGCATGAAGGTCAGCAGTCCGTTGGCCATCACCGAGAGCACCGGGAGTTTCATCATCCGGGTGAGCATGCTCACCACGAAGCTGATGACCACAATGCCACCCAGGGTCTGGATGGAGCGGGTGTGACGCAGGGCCCGGAGAATCATCCAATAGACCAGGGTCAGCACCGCCAGCTCCAGAGGGATGGCCAGGAGTTCGGGTATCTGCTGTAGAATGTTCAGAAAAAGATTCACGAATGTCGAATCGCCTCGGCCACCAGAAGGGCCTGTCGATGTTCCCCCACGTCATGCACACGGAGCACTTGCACCGCCCCGGCCACCAGGGCGCTGGCCAGGGTGCCCGGCAGACGACGCATGGGAGAAGCCTCCCCCGTCACCCGCCCTATGTAGGATTTCCGGGAGACTCCCAGAAGCACCCCGCTCTCCCCCAAGGCAAACTCCGGCGCATGACGGATGCACTGGAGATTCTGCTCCAGGCTCTTGCCGAAGCCCACCCCGGGATCCAGAAGGAAGGCGGCCTCCGGAAGCCCTGTGGCCTCCATCACCACACGGCGGCGCTCCCGAAGACGCTCCCGCACCACCGCCAGCGCAGGCTCCCCCTCCGGCAGGGGAAGGTCGTCCATCAACACCACGCCGGGGCGATATGCCGCCAGCACCGGAAGCATCTCCGGATCCCGGCAGGCCGTCACGTCGTTCACGATGTCCGCCCCGGCCTCCAGAGCCGCCCGGGCCACCTGCCCTTTGGAGGTGTCCACGGAGATGGGCACGGGGGAAAGTTCCCGGAGCGCCCGGATCACCGGCACCACCCGACGGCACTCCTCCTCCGGGGAAACCCCATGGAAGCCGGGCCGGGTGGATTCGCCCCCCACATCCAGCATATCCGCCCCCTCCGCCAGCAGACGCCGGGCCTGGGCCAGCGCCGTCTCCAGGGTGTCAAAGCGCCCGCCGTCAGAGAAGGAGTCGGGGGTGACATTGAGAATCCCCATGAGCAGGGGCATTCCCGGAGAGAAGGCGAGACGCCCCCGGCGATGGAGAAAACAGGCGGGGCAGGAAGACTGGGACGTCATGAAGGAACGGAGGAAAATCCCTCCCTCCCCAGAGGGAAGGAGGCATAAAACGAGGCTTCTTCCGGCTACCAGGTGCCGAAATCTTTCAGGAGATACTTCCCCTTCTTGTCCTTGTAGAGATAGAAGGCGTAGGTCTTCCCCTGATAGGAGAAGATCACGGACTGCATGCCACTTTCGCCGTCCCGCCCCACTTCGCCATTGAGAATCGCCTGGGGATCGTCAAGGCTCTTGCCGAAGACCTGGGTCAGCTTCTTCTTCATGGCGCTGCTGAGGGCGTTAGGAGCCCAGAAACGCCCCGTGGCCGCCCAGCCGGACTTCTCCGCCACCTGAACCGCCGCCGTCATCACTTCCAATACGGCCTGCTGCTCCTGGGAAACCTGATTCTTCATCTCCTCCGTCACCGTGGTTTGCTGCTTCTTCCCTCCCAGCTGCCAAAGAATCAGACCGCCAGCAAGAAGGATGACGATAACGGCACCTATGGCCTTGAGTACGTTGTTGTTGCCCATGGTTCTCCAAGGTAAGGGAATTCCACACAAAAACAAATCCCTCCCCTGAAAAACCACCAGGGGAAGGCAATCGCACGACTGAGTTAATATAACGGAATGCCCTGGAAAATATGCTGGACACAGGGAGAAAATCCCGGACAAAATCCCCCCTTTCCCCCCCGGGAAAAACCGGCGCTTTTCCGGGGCTTCCATCCCCCTTCACCCCCTCCCGTCAGAAAGGCAATTTTTACTATAAATTTTATAACTACTTTATGATAAACGAGTTATAACAAACAAAGACTCCCGGCGCCAGGCTTTCCTACTGAGAGGCAGGGCACCGGGAGTTTTTGGTGATTCACAAGAAGCGTGAGGGGACTATTCCCGGTTGAACCACTGCCAGTTGTAGTAGCGGGGCTTCCAGACCTTGCCGTCATCCTCCATGAGCTGGATTCCGGTCATGGCCTCCACGTGTCCGTCGAACATCAGGACATTGGCCTGCTTGCCGTGGCGGATGGAGACGGGATACCAGCCGTTTCCGTTTTTCACCTCGCCATTCTCATAGTAGCCGCCCTCCAGCTGAACCATGTCGGTGCGGTCGCTCTTGACGGCGGCGGTAGCGCCCGTGGGGTTGGGTTCGGAGTCGGAGACCCAGAGGTGGGAGGAGGGAGCCTGCTTGTGGGCCAGCAGGGTGCTGCGGGTGAAGCCAGGCCAGCCTGTGTGATAGGTGTTCATCACGGAGGAGGTGTGGAGGCCGTAGGCGTGTCGTCTCAGGGAGAGGACGCCAGCGGGGAGAGTCTGTCCAATGGGGATGGCTCCGTTGGCGGCGGGGCAGACCAGAGCCTTGTCGGCCATGTCATATTTCTGGACCAAATACTGGATCCAGGAGGCGTTCACATCCGTGGGGAAGAGATTGAAGGGAGGCAGATAGTAGTCATCGCTGTCATCGGCATAGATGGTCATGAAGAGTCCGGCCTGCTTCAGGTTGTTGGTGCAGCTGATGGCCCGGGCCTTCTCCCGTGCCTTGGAGAGGGCCGGCAGCAGCATGGCCGCCAGGATGGCAATGATGGCGATGACAACAAGCAACTCAATCAAGGTAAATGATTTACGCATGGTGTGATGGGGTTGGTTTGGGGGTGGGGATTGGCGTGGATTTTTTTGAAAAAAAAGGGATCAGAGAGAGAAGGGGGTGTCTGGGTGGTCTTCCATCCAGCCCACCAGGAGCTGGGCGATGGCGATGGGGGCGTTGGTCCATCCGCTGTAGATGCTTCCGGCCCCGCCTTCGTAACAGTTGCCCCCGCCCCAGGTGCGCAGCTTCGCATCGTACATGCCTCGCCAGCACCCCCGGAGCTGAGGACGGTCGGAGCCGTCATCCTGGATCTCCGACAGGAACAGGGCCATCTTCCGGGCTGCCCCCTGGTATTGGCGGTCCTGCAGGGCGGCCACCGCCAGCCCCAGAACGCAGAAGTTGACCGTGTAGATCAGATCCACCTTCTCGGGCCCCAAGGGTGCCTCGTCATGCTCCGCCGGGAGAATGCCATAGGGATTGCCATCAATGCGGCGTCCCAGTTCCCGGTAGACACGCTGGGCCAGCTCCCGCCCCCGGGCCTCCATGAGAGGCACGAACATCATCACCCCTGCCAGCAGCATGAGGTAGCACAATTCGCTGGCGTTGTAGGTCTCCACCTTCTTCTCCAGGAAGTGGAGATAGCGGAGAATCGCATCCTCCACGGCGGCATACTCCGCCGACTGCAGCTCCAGCTGCTCCAGATAGAGCACCAGGGCGCACTGCACCGGTCCCGCCCAATGGGGATGCTCCAGCTTGCCGGCGTAAATCTTCTCCGGATCCTCCATGTCCTTCTCCTTGGCGGGATCGAAGGAGCGGTTGAACATCCGGCGCAGATCGGAGGCCAGAAGCTTCGCCCACTTCCTCAGGGAATAGCGTTCCTCCAGCCCGGGATCCATCTTGGCCAGCAGGAAGGGGATGACGCAGCACCAGGCATTGTCATCCATCCACAGGTTGAAGTTCCGCTGGATATGGGTCCAAGTCCAGCCGCCGATGACCGAGCGGTCGTCCATCTTGTTGAGCAGGCCGCTGCGGAAGTAGAGGAAATCCAGCAGGTCGCCGGCGGTCTTCCGGTCCTGGGGGGAATCCAGGAGGACGCCCGCCAGCCAGAAGAGGAGAGCCGCCTGGAAATTGCAGTCGCTGCGCCGTTGCTCCAGGACTTCCAGGCCAGGGGCGTAGGAGAGGGAGACGGGGAAGCCGGCCCGGATCTTCTCCAGGGCCTCGTTGTCCTGGGTGAGGAGGATTCTCTCCCCCACGCCCCAGGCGCCTCCTCCGATCATGATGGGAGATTCCCGGAACCACTGGAGATTCTTCCGGGCACTTTCCCCAAAAGGATTCGTCATGCTCATTTTGCCAGCTCCTCCACTAGGGCGCCAAGTTCATCATGGAAGGCCAGGACCTCCTGGTCGGTGAGCTCGCATTTCCGGGGGTTGGCGAAGAAGCGGTCGTCCTTCAGCATCTCCCGGATGCGACGGGCGGCGGGATGCCCGGGGTTGCGGTCCGCCAGTTCCTCCGCCATGGTGATGAGGCGTCCGTCGTTGTAGCTCTCCCGCAGCAGCTCCATCCGGAGGGAGGGAACCAGTTCCCCGTCCTCGGGATACATGAGAATGCCGTCCACGCCGCCGGTGCGTTTGCTGACCCAGGGTTCGGCGTCAATCGTGAACTGGTGATCAAAGGAGGAGGAGCAGACACCCCAGAAGAGGGTGTATTCAATGCCCAGGCGATGCATCTTGTGGAAGTGGATGCGCAGTCCCACGTTGTCGGGCCAGTTGACCATGTTGTAGGAGATGGGAGTCTTGTCCACATTCCAGTACCAGCCCACCCGCTTGCCCCGGTCCTTGAGGCCGGTGAGGTCGCAGAGGGGCTCCCGGCCTTCCGGGAAGTAGTTGCTGTTGAAGAGGAAGAAGTCCACCACGGATTCCGCCGCGGGGACATCGTCTCCCTCGTGGGGGAAGCAGAAGCAGGTGAAGAGCTTCAAGCCGGTCCGCTCCTTCAGTTCCTTCAGGAGATTCAGGCTTTCGGAGTTGTCGGGTTCCCGTCCGATGCGGAGGAGATGGCCGGAGGACTCCAGTTCGTCGTAGTAGGCGAAGGCGTTCTCCATGTTGGCCCCCTGGGCCCGCAATGCGTCCGCCAGGGCGGCAAATTCCTCGATGCGGCTGCGCATATATTCCTGGGCGGTTTGGTATTGCCGTTCCTTGTCGTATTCGTAGAAGCCCTTCAGCCAGTCGTAGTACCAGGGCAGAGAGCCCAGGTGGATCATGCCGAAGCGTCTTTCCAGATCCTCCCAGTTCTCGTAGAGATGCATATGCTCCCGGTCCAGGAAATCCGGATGACTGCATCCCCGGAAGGGCATGAAGCCGTAGCGGAGAATCGCCTCCCGGAACATCTTGTCCACCTGGTATTCGCTCTTGCCGGGGAAGAGCCTGGCATGGGAGTCGCTGATGGCGGAATAGCTGCACACGGCATACATCCGGGGCACTTCCGGCAGAGCGAAATCCCAGACCTTGAGGGCGATGTCGCAGGTGAGCTCATGGCCTTCGGCATCCTGGAGAATCAGGCGCCCCTGGTAGTCGCCGGCCTTCTGGGATTCGGGGATGGAGAGGGAGCAGAAGTAGGTGGTGGAGTTCATCTCCGGGGTCAGATCCACGGTGAGACGGTGGCTCAGGGGATCGGGATAGATGCCGTCTCCCGGTAGCAGGAGATCCAGGACACGGTAGACCCGGCTTGCCTCCACGGGGAGGCCGTAGAGGCAGAACTCCTTGACGGTGAGTCCCTTGACGGTCTTGTCCAGGGGGAGCACCCGCACCTGGAAGTTCACCGTCTCCCCCTTGGCGGCCGTGAGCCTCACATCCTGGGCGAGGGGCAGTTTCTCCGGCAGGATCGTGCCGGAGGCCTCCTTGGCCATGCTGGAAGCCGTGTAGAAGTAGAAGGGGTTCTGCAGGAGTTCGGGCCTGCCGTTGCGGAGAGGCACCAGGAACCGGCGCAGGGTCTTCTCCTCCGCCGAGAAGATCGCCATGGGATCCGTCGCCGTGGAGAGGCGGCGGTAGAGCTCCTGGAAGTAGGGATGGCCGCTCTGGCTGTGGTAGCCGGGCAGCGCCTCCACAATCTCCGAGATGGAATTTCCCGCATACAGGTATTCGGCGGTGCGCCAAAGCAGCTGGCCATCCTCGTCCCGCAATTCCAGCCAGAAGGGAAGGCTGTGGTTCACAAGGGAGAAGTCCGCCGCAACTTCCTGACGACCAGGAGCAAAGGTAATCTTGCCCAGGCGGTCAAAGGCCTTTTCGCTCCGGCAGACCCGCAGTTCCCCGGACACCTCCTGGGAGGAGAAGTTGACGAAGGTCAGAGGGCGCTGGAGGCGACGGGAATCGCTGGTGAGCATGGAGGGCAGATCCACGCTCAGGGGAGCATGAAGGAGGCGGCACCGCCGGGTGGCCTGCCAGTCATGGAAGCTGGTGACCCCGGGAGCCGAGGCGGAAATCTCGTCCTGCTCATAGTTGCCGTGGCCCAGAAGCGCATAGAAATCCTCCTCGGGGCCAATGGCCAGCTTGGACAGCGGGACGGCCACTTCCGCGCTCCAGCCCCCTTCTCTCTGCCCCACCTTCACCTGAAGGTCGGATTCCTGCAGGGGGATGTCCGAGGCGTTCCGGGGGGCCACCTGGCTCTGGCCAAAGCGGTCCATGAAGACCACCTGGGTGGCACTGGAGGGCTGCCCCGCCACCGTGGAGAACACCAGCTCCATGCCATCCCGCTCCCAGCAGCTCTTGCCAGGCACGCCGCCGGGGGATTCGGGATTGACGGCGTCCACCGCCACAAAAAGGGTCGTCCCGTCGTGGACCCACCGCACCACCGCCGGATAGGCGGGCTCGGTTCTGCCCGTCTCAAAGGCGGTCTTGCCGGAGAGATACATGGGAATGGCCGGCACGCCTTCCCAGAAGGACTCTGTCAGCGCACCATCCACCTCCGGAGCCTCCGGGGTGTAGTAGACGGGAATCTCCGCCGCCTGACGCAGAATGATCTCCCGGGCAAAGGTCCCCGCGGAAACCATCCCCAGAATCAGGAACAACAGGACAAGGAATCTGTTCTCTCGCATGGCCACGCTCCCTCTACTTACGCTCCTGCCACTTCCAGTCGTAGAACATGGGCTTCCAGTGGACCAGATCCTGGGCAAACAGCTCGCTGCCCGCCAGACCCTCCACGTGACCGTCGAACATCAGAAGATTGGCTTTCCCTTCATGCCGGACACTGACGGGATACCACCCGTTGCCCTCCTGCACCGACTCGTTCTCGAAGTAGCCGCCGTGGGAAGACAGCAGGGCACTGCAATCCCCCTTGACGGCTGGATGGGACCCGAAGGGATCCGCAACAGAATCCCCAATCCAGATGTGGTCGCTGGGAACCTGGCCGTGCTCCCGCTGCTGCTGGCGGGTGAAGCGGGAACTGTCCGTGTTGTAGTTGTCAAAGACCGCCTCATAGTGCATGCCGTAGGAAAAGACCATCCGCTGACGGGCCCCGGCAGGCATCTCCTCAAAGCCAAAACTCTCCTTCTCCTGGGGACAACGCAGATTCTCGCTGGGAACGCCACCCTCAAATCTCAGGTAGTACAGCCAGTTCTGCATGGGATCCTGGGCATAGAGACGGAAGGCGGACAGCAGCACATCGTCGTTGTCGTCGGAATAGATGGACAACGCCATGCCAATGGTCTTCAGGTTGTCCGCACAGGAAACCTTCTGCCCCCGGGAAAGCCCATTGCTATATACAGGAAGAACCAACGCCGCCAATACAAAGAGAAGGCAGAGAACAACCAGTAATTCCAGCAGGGAAAAGTTGGATTGGCGGGACTGCTTCATATACACACAAAGTAAGGGGTGAGGATCAGGGGATGAATCGTATTAGCTAAAGAAAAGGAAAAAGCACCCGCCCCGGGCCGGCCGGTTTTCGGCCGGGGGAAGGAGGGGTGGAAAAAAAAGCATATGGCGGATTGGCGAAGGAAATCCCTTCGCTAATCCGTATTTTGGGATAGTATAGGCAAAAGTGAGAGAAAAACAAGAGCCCATCCTGCGAAAATAGCGATTCTCCCCCAAAAAAATGCCGGAAATTGTCCCCCCCTCGCCGATGGGCGTGGATCCGTGGGAACCCTTTGGCGCTACCGGGAATCCCCTCGTTCCCGAGCGGGCGCTTTGGGGAATGGGAATCAGGAGTGAGGGAAGGCAGTGGTGTCGGGATGGGTCTCTTGCCACCCCACCAGGAGCTGGGCGATGGCGATGGGCGCATTGGTCCAGCCGCTGTAGATGCTTCCGGCGCCGCCCTCGTAGCGGTTGCCCCCGCCCCAAGCGTGGACCTTGCAATCGTACATGCCACGCCAGCATCCCCGAAGCTCCGGGCGTTCGGTGCCGTCATCCTGGATCTCCGCCAGGAACTGGGCCATCTTCCGGGCGGGCTCCCGGTATTGACTGTCGTGGAGGGCGGCCAGAGCCAGCCCCAGGACGCAGAAGTTGACGGTGTAGATCAAGTCCGCCTTCTCCGGGCCCAGGGGAGCCTCGTCATGTTCCGCCGGCAGGATGCCGTAGGGATTGCTGTCAATGCGCCGGGCCAGTTCGGCGTAGACCCGGCGTCCCAGGTCCCGGCCCCGGTCCTCCACCAAGGGCACCAGCATCATCACCCCCGCCAGCAGCATCAGATAGCACAACTCGCTGGCATCGTAGGTGGATATCCGCTTCTCCAGGAAATGGAAATACCGGAGGACGGCGTCTTCGGCGGCAGCGAACTCCGGCGAAGAGGGCTCCCACTGTTCCAGGGAAAGCACCAGGGCGCACTGGATGGGGCCGGCCCAATGGGGGAACTCCAGCTTTCCGGCGTAGATTTTCTCCGGATCCACCATGCCGGTCTCCTTGGCGGGATCGAAGGCGCGGTTGAAGAGCCGGCGCAGATCGGCAGCCAGGAGTCTGGCCCATTTCCGCAGGCTGTACCGCTCCTCCAAGCCGGCATCCAGCTTGGCCAGCAGGAGGGGGATGACGCAGCACCAGGCATTGTCGTCCATCCACAGATTGAAGTTGCGCTGCACATGGGTCCAGGTCCAGCCCCCGATCACGGAGCGGTCATCCTTCGTATTCAGCAATCCGCTGCGGAAGTAGAGGAAATCCAGGAGATCCCGGGCAGTTTTCTCGTCCTCCGGGGAGTTCAGGATTTTTCCCGCCAGCCAGAAAAGGAGGGCCGCCTGGAAATTGCAGTCGCTGCGGCGTTGTTCCAGGACATCCAGGCCGGGGGCATAGGAGAGGGAAACCGGGAAGCGGTCCCGGATTTTCTCCAGGGCTTCATTGCCCTCCGTGAGGAGAATCCGTTCCCCCACCCCCCAGGTTCCCCCGCCCATCATGATGGGGGACTCCCGGAACCACTGGAGACTCCGCCGGGCACTATCCAAAAAGAGATTGCCGTCTTTCATTTCTTCTGTTTCTCCCCAAGGTCGAAGCATTCACAATGGGAGAACAGCCCCCCGCCGCCATCCCCACACGAGACGGCATAACTTGAAAAGCAAATCCTGGATGACTTGGCGGCCGCCACCGCGACAACCGCAAAACCGACACGACAACATGGCCATTTTTCCCAGGATTACAAGTAAAAACCGGACAGAATAATCCCCCCCCCTGCCCTGTTCCCACCCGCCAGGGGGGGGCCATCACGGCAGGGACATCCCCACATCGGTCCCGACGGGAGGGAATTTGATGGGAACCTCCTACCCCGGGGGTTCCCGCTACGCTCCATCCACGGGGTAGACGGGCCTCCCACCCTGTCCCGGGGATAGCCGACCGGGGTTTACGGGGTGGGGGATTCCCGGACCAGGAGGCGTGTGGCCCCCTGGGAGAAGGGGATTTTGGCCTCTCCCCGTTGGTTCACGGGGAATCGTTCCTGGGTCATGGGATCCCAGAGGCTTTGGGGATAGGGGGGCGGCAGGTGAAGGAGTCGTTCGCCGGCCTTCTCCACGGAGATTCCCAGGAGATCTGTCGTGGCCCACACCTGGTCGGGGGTATCCAGATAGCGGTGGACGCCGGCCAGGCGGGCCGCTGCCTCATAGAATGCCCGGTCCACATAGGGGAGCGACAGATAGACATCCCAGGAATCCTCCCGCTGGCGGATCGCCCCGGCGGCTGTGCCATCGGCATACCGGGCAATCACCCGGCAGTTTTGGGAGAGGCGGTCCTCCCTCACCGCAGGCACGGGGGCCAGGGCGTTTTTCCGGGGTGTCCAATAGCTCATTTGAAAGGGGCGTCCTTCCTCTTCCGGCCCGAAGAGCCATCCATCGGCGACTCGTCGAGGCACGCCGTCTTCCCTTCGGGGAAGAGTCATGAGGGGGATGCCGGCCACATTCTCCCTTTCTCCCGGGGTTGTCCCGTCCTGTCTCAGGAGACCGGGGCAGTGATAGGTCACGATCACCCGGCCCTGGCTGCGCAGTCCCTCCAGAGCCTGGCGGATTTCCGGGGTATCCAGGAGCAGCTGGGGAAGAATCACCAGGCGGATCCGTTCCGGGAGGCGTCCCAGATCCCGGGCGCTGTAGTATTCCACTGGTGTGCCCAGGCGTTCCAGGAAGGGGAGCTGGTAGGTGGTGCCGTCCACCATCATGGCATTGGGGAGACGTCCCCAGGCATAGGCCTCTTCCTGGAGCACCATGGCAATCTGAGCGCGGCTGGTGCGATCCCAGCGGAGCATTCCCTCCTTCAGCAGGGAGACCAGGCTTGCCAGGTGCTCCTGGAGGGTCTCGTCCTCGAAGTTCAGGTATCCCACATCCAGCCACCACTGGGCATATCCGGAGCAAAGGGAATGGATGGCCTCCTTGTCCTGCTGCAGGATATCCTCCGCCACATCCTTTCCCTTTCCGGCGTATCCCGGGGGAGCATTGGTGGCGGAGGTACGCACATCCATCTCCACCCACCAGAACTTGTCATGGAGTCTCAGGGAGGCGGTGGGGGCCATCTGGTAGGGGATGCCGGCGCCGCCGGGGTTCCGGAAGCAGTATCCCGTGGGGGCGGCGAGGAAATCCACATGGGGGCAATCCAGGAGGCGTCCGAATCCCAGGTGTCCGCTATTCACCAGGCGTTCGGAGCCGCAGAGTTCCAGCAGGTAGCCGTAGAATGCCCCGGTCAGCATCCGTCCCTGGGAGGCCTCCTTCACCGCCTGGCAGAGTCCGGCGATGGTTTCGGCGGTCATTTCCCCGTTCCAGAGGGCGTGGTCCACGCACCGTTGGTCAGCGGGATCCCTGGGGGAGCGCATGTCCAGGCTTCCGGGGAGGGATTGTTCCCGTTGGGCGCGGGTGGGGAGTTCTGCCGTGTCCAGGGTGGCCGTCTCGTCCTTCCAGGCCCTTTGCAGGGCCAGGTCATCCCCGTATTTTTCCTGGAGCCACAGGCGGAAGGCCTTCC
>JAEDNW010000020.1:0-25424 GCA_016302315.1 Lentisphaeria bacterium | reverse complement strand
AGGGATTTGTGAGCCTGATGACCATCAGCGCCGAATCCCCCTCCCTGACGGAAGGTATCCATGCCGCCCGGGAACTGGGAATCCGGGTCTCGGTGGGCCATCATCTGGCCGGCTATGCCCAGGTGCGCACCGCCGCCGATGCCGGCGCCAAAACCCTCACCCATCTGGGAAACGCCTGCCCGAACCTGGTGGGACGCCACGAAAATCCCCTGCTGGCGGGACTGGCCGAAGACCGACTCACCGCCCTGGTGATCTCCGATGGCCATCACCTCCCCCCGGAACTGCTCCGCATCATCCTGAAGGTCAAGGGGCCTCGCAAGACCATCGTCACCAGCGACGCCAGCGATGCCACCGGCATGCCTCCCGGCCCCATCCGCATCCTGGGAAATGATGCCATCCTGGAGCCCTCCGGACGACTCTATAATCCGGAAAAACAGTGCCTGGTGGCCGCCGCCTGCACCATGCAACGGTGCATGGATTTCCTGGAATCCCTGAACATCCTCACCGAAGAGGAACTGCTCTGGGTGGGCCGGGAAAACGCCCTGCGCCTTCTTGAGGAAAAACCATGACCCCCTGCCCTCCCCTCTCCTTCGCATTCGCCGGTTTCCGGCATGGTCACGTCTTTTCCCTGGTGGAGCGCATCCGCCAGACCCCGGGAGCCACCATGGTGGCCGCCTGGGAAGAGGATGCCGCTGCCCGGGATCTGGCCCGGGAGAAGGGAGTGGCCTGCCCCTTCGTGGATACCCTGGAGGAGCTGCTGGCTCTTCCGGTCCAGGTGCTGGTGGTGGGAGAAGCCTACGGTCGCCGGGAATCGGTGATTCTGGCGGCCCTGCGGCGTGGCATTCATGTGCTCTCCGACAAGCCCTTCTGCACCACCCTTGCCGCTCTGGAAGAGATGGAGGCCCTGTGCCAGGCGCCGAACAGTCCCCGTCTGGGATGCATGTTCGATCTGGGCACCACCCCGGGCATGACCACGGCGGAACGCCTGGTGCGGGAAGGAACGCTGGGCGACCTTCTGGCCATCCAGTTCAACGGCATGCATCCCCTGAACTATCGCCAGGGCCGCCCGGATTGGTATTTCCAGCCGGGAATGCACGGGGGCACCATCAACGATCTGGCCTCCCATGCCTTCGATTATCTCCCCCGCCTCTGCCAAAGCCCCATCCGAAAACTGCTTTTCGCCCAGGCGGCAAACCGGCATTTCCCGGAATGCCCCCATTTTCAGAATGTGGCCCAGCTCGCCCTGGAGATGGAATCCGGCGCCGTGGTCACCGGAGATGTCTCCTACGCCACGCCCCGGGGCAGCGCCTTCACCCTCCCCTCCTATTGGCGCTTCACGGTCACCGGCACCCGGGGATGGATGGAATTCACCTACCAGGGAACGGAATTGTACCTGGCTGTGGGGGATGAAGCCTCCCCCCGGACCATCTCCCTGGATCCCCCCGCAGAAGATTATTTCGACGGCTTCCTGAAGGAAATCCAGGGCCAGGAATCCGCCTTCCCCACCCGCCGGCATTTCCAGACCGCCCGCTGGTGCCTGGAAGCCCAGGCCCTGGCAGAACGCTGACAGACCACCATCCCCCAGGGGGCGGAAGGGGCGCCCCCCCCCCGGGGGGCAAAACGTATTTTCTTACTCGAATCCGGCGAAGCGTTTCCGGTATTCCATGGGGGACAGGGTATGCTTCTTGCGGAAGATGCGGCTGAATTGGGCGCGGTCGGTGAATCCGCACGACTCCGCCAGTTCGCCGCATCGCGTATCGGTGGAAGTCAGGAGGTTTTCCGCCTTCCGGATACGGCACTCCCCCAGGAATTGTCCCGGCGGGCTTCCGCAGAGGGTGCGGAAGAGTTTTCGGAAGTGGGCATAGGAGAGGGAGAGTTTTTCCGCCTCCCGGAAGAAATCCCAGGAGGATTCCGGATGGGCCATGATCTTTTCCTTCAAGGCCTGGAGTTTATCCTGATGGAGGGGGATGGAGGAAGCCGGCAGGTCGTAGCGGGAAGCGGAGGCCTCCAGAAGAAGTTCCTCCAGGAGGAGGACGGCCCGGCCGTGCTGGATAGGATTCTCCTGCCCCTGCTGGAAGAGATGGACGATATTTTTCATCAACAGGAAGAAGCGTTCCGGATCCCGGATGGGAATCCCCATATGACTGGTTTTCAGGGAGAGAAATCCCGTCTGACAATACCGTTCCACCCGCTCCCCCTGGAAGCAGATCCAGCTATGCTCCGCCTCCTCTCCCGGCAGCGGCCCATATTGCCAGGCCACATGGGGAAAGGTGATAAAGGCCACAGGGCCCTGGAGGTGCTCCTCCACACCATCCCCCACCCGCACCAGGACACTGCCCCGGTGGATGTACTGCAGTCCGTAATAGCCCTCGAAGAATCTTCCACGATTCCACAGCGTCCGGTTGACGACTTTGCCGGCACAAACAAATTCCAGATCAGAGAAGTAGTCCATATCCAGAAAAAAGAAGGTTATCGGCGACGAAGACTTTGCAGAAGCTCCCGGGGTTCCCGGCGTCGGAGAAGCAGACAGAGCAGGAGATAGAGAAGGGAGAAGCCGCCCATTTCCGCCAGGAGCCGCAGGATTCTGGCCAGGGTGGCGGGAAGCATGGGGGGAAGGGAGGCGGCGCCCAGGGAGACCAGGGTATGGGTCAGGCAGGCGGCCAGGCAGGCGGCGGGCGCCAGAAGGAAGAAGGACTTCAGGAAGGGGAGGAAGGACCACCGGGGGAGCATCCGCCGGTTCAGCGCCAGCAGCACCACCACCTGGGACCAGGAGCAGAGGGTGGTGGAAAGGGCCAGTCCGCCCTGGCGGAAGAAACGCATCAGGAGGAGGTTCAGGAGGAAATTCACCCCCAGGAAGGTGGCGGCGACTTTCATGGGGGTGGTGGTGTCCTTCCGGGCGTAGAAGGTCTGGGTGGCCACTTTGGCGCAGCAGAAGGCAGGGATGCCGGCGAGATAGAACAGGAGGGTATAGGTGGTCTCCCGGATGGCTTCCTCCTGGAAGGCGCCCCGGGCGAAGAGGAGAATCACCACATCCCGTCCTGTGGTCAGGAGGAAGGCGGTGCAGGGAAGCGCCAGGAAGAGCACCATGGTCAGGGCGTAGTCCAGTCCTTCCCGGACGTCGTCGGCGTCACCCCGTGCCTGGGCCCGGGAGAGGGCCGGCAGAGCCACCATGCCCATGGCCACCCCGAAGAGGCCCACGGGGAGATAGACCAGGCGCTGGGAATAATTCAAGGCCCCCACGGCGGCGGCACCCAGCATGACGCCAAAAAACTTGTCGATCAGGCTGTTGAACTGCTGCACCCCCGCACCCAGCAGTGCAGGGAGAATCCGGCGGCAAAGCAGGAGCACTTCCGGATCCCGCCAGGAAAAATCCCAATGGAAGGCGAAGCCCCGGCGTCGGCAAGCCAGCACCAGAAAGAGGAGCTGGAGGAATCCTGCCAGGAGAGTGCTGCCGCAGTAGAGCCAGAGGGCCGCCTCGTCCTGGTTTGTCCATCCCCATCCCAGGAGGAGGAGGGAGGCCACCTGCACCAGGTTGAAGATTCCCTGAGCCATGGTGGCGGGGAAGAAGGAATTGAGGCAGTTCAGGATGGAGGCGAAGGCTCCGGCCACGCAGATGAGTACGGTGAAGGGCATCAGCACCGGTAGTACCTGGAAGGTGGTGCGGGTCACCTCGTTGGGGAACAGGTGGCTTGTCCCCGCCAGGGCGGCCAGGCCTCCCAGAAGCAGGGAGCCCACCAGAAGAACCGTCGCCTGCAGCGAGATGGCCCGGCAGGCCAGGCGCCAGGCCCGTTCCTGGTCCCCCTGCCCCAGATGGCCGGAGACCATGGGCACGAAGGCATTGGAGAAGGCGCCCTCCCCCAGGAGCTGGCGGAAGCTGTTGGGGATGGCGAAGGCCGTGTGATAGGCGGCCTGAAAGACGCCAGTGGCGCCCCAGAAGCTGGCGGCGCAGATATCCCGGAGCAGTCCCGTGACCCGTCCCAGAAGGATTCCCGCGGAGGAGGAAAACAGTCCCCGCCCCATGTTCCGGGATTCCCTGCCCTGCTGGCGGGAGGGATTCTCCTGGGATTCTGGCGACGTCCTGCCTTCCATGGTTCCGCTTCCTGCTCTTTGCCGGTACAATCGCCGCCCTTTCCCTTACCGCCGGGGCAGAAGTACTTCTCCCCAGATATCATTGCCGGAGAAGCGCCAGACGCCGGGGGCAGTCTCCCGGGCATGGCCGTAGAGCGCCTCCATGGGAGGGAAGTCCTCGGGGAGCACCAGTTCCGCCTCCACATTGTCCGGTCCGATGGAGGCCACCATGACCGCAGGCGCCCCGTCTTCATCCCGGCGGAAGAAGGCGGCCTCGGCCTCTCCGGCGGTCACCTTCAGCTCGGCGGGCGTGGCGCCCTGGCAGGAGAGGATCCAGGGGGAGAGATTCTTCAGCATGGTGGCCAGTTCCTTGCATTCCTGCCAGTGCCAGAGATACTCCTCCCGGGTCTGCACCGCCACATTTCCCTGGAAGCGCTCGGGATTGAGATATCCCCGTTTCAGATCGGTGAAGGAATAGAAGATGAATCCCCGGGCGCCCCGCAGGGCCTCCAGGAGGATGATGCCCCGCATCTGGGAAGGCCGGGGCTGAATCCACTCAGGGAAGCGTTCGGGGGTGTGGATGGCGTTGTAGATGCCCCAGTTGAAGACCTGGGGAACCGCCCAGGCGGGCTGCCCCGACTGCTCCACCGCATCCATGGCCTCCAAGGTGCGGCGCTGCTGGGAAACCTTCTCCTTGGCAATGGGATAGGGATCCACGCCCAGGACATCACAGGAGCTGGCGAAGAAGGGAGTTTCCAGGAAATCGCAGAGGACGGCCCACACGGGATGGTGGGGATCCAGTTCGTTGAGGAGGCGGCGGCGTTCCCGGGCATGCTGAATGTCCTTCAGGGGAATCTCGTCATTGTTGTACCAGGCCAGGAGGGCGGGATGCTCCCGGAAGGCGTTCACCAGCAAAGCAATCAGCTCCGGCGTGGTCTCCACCTTCATTTTCTCCCGGGCATTCTTCGTCTGCTCGGCGAAACGGGGAAGATCGTAGAAGTCCTTCAGGGAGAAAATGACCTTCTTGCCATGGTTGTGCAGATCATCCAGGGCTTCCTGGACGGCCTCCAGGCTGCCCTCGGGACTCCTGGGGGAGAGGCGGAGGAGCCAGCTGTTGTAGAAGAGGAAGCAGTTGAAATCGGAGTCGTAGAGGAATCGGCGGTCTTCCTCGTTGTCGAAGTTGCCCAAGTAGAGGCCGATGGGCAGATAGGGCTTTCCATCCACCAGAGCCCGTCCGTAGGCATCGATGCGGCAGGCGCCCTCGGGAGCGGGGGCATCCTCCCGCCGGGGCGTCACCGTAAGCTGGCAGGGTTCCCCCACCGGGGTTTGGCCCTCACGGTCCCAGAGCTGTCCCTGAAGTTCCACCTTGGCCCCTTCCGTCAAGGGGAGATCCAGGAGGAATTCGGCGGCATGGCCCTGGAGGGGCTGGCGACGGCTCCATGACCTCCCCGAAGCGTCTGTCAGCGTCAGTTCCACATCCAGTCCCTGGAAGGAGGCGTCTCCCTGGGTGTTGCCCAGAATGGCGGCATTGCAGCGCACCAGAGGACGCTCCAGGGAGAGGGTGCCCTGGACGGGATAGACGAAATTGAGCTGTGGCGTCGTTTCCAGGGTAGTGAGGGTGGCATTGTCAAACCAGACCGTTCCGAGGGCGTCTTTCTGGAGATAGAGAACCACGGTGGCCGTGGTGGCCTTCTCCGGCACCCGGGTATAGAGTTCCAGCGTCATCCAGTCGGAAGTTCCCGTGGGGCCGGCCTGATAGTGTCCGCCCAGCCACTTCTTGCTGCCGTCGCTGTATTCCACGCCGATGGAGGTCTTTCCATTCTCCACATCCTCGCATTTCACCTGGACCCGCAGCTTGTAGGCCTCTCCGGGGGTCAGGGCCACTTGCTGGCGGTTGAAGGCATAGGGCATGCCCGGCGTGCGGGTATACTTGAGGCCGCCATTGCCGTTGAAGCCATATCCCCGGGCCACCTCGGATCCGTCAATCATGATCCATCCTGTGGTGCCCTCCTCAAAATTTCCATTCACCAGGAGATTTTCCTGAGCAAGACAGGACAACGTGCAGACTAGAAGAAACAGAAGAATGTTTTTCATCATGATTCCAGAGGGGTAGTACGTAGGGGGAAGAAGGAAGGGGGTGGAGCGGGGATTGGGGTGCGGTCACCCGTTTTTCCGCATGGCCTGGACATCCTCGGCGGAGACCGTTTCCTCCCGGGGATCGAAGCGGGTGTAGTAGGGGAAGAAGGTAAGATTCTGCTTGCCCGTCATGCCGTTGCGGTTTTTGGCGATGATGAGGGTGGCGTCCAGCCCGCTGTTCTGGTCCGCTCCCTGGGCATACTGGTCCTCCCGGTTGCGGTGCAGCAGGGCCACCACGTCGGCATCCTGTTCAATGGCGCCGGATTCACGGAGATTGCTGAGCTTGGGCTGTCCATCCCCCTGCTCTGCCGCACGGTTCACCTGGGCCAGCACCACAATGGGGATGTTCAGTTCCTTGGCCAGGGCCTTCAGGGCGCCGGAGATGCGGGCCACATCGTTTTCCCGGCTGGAATTCCGGTTGACGGAGCTGATGGTGATGAGCTGGAGGTAGTCGATGAAGAGGACCTGCACCTTGTTCTTCTCCACCATGCGCCGGGCCTTGGAACGCAATTCCAGAATGTCGATGCCACCCGTCTCGTCAATGACCAGCTTGGCGTTGCTCAGGCTGGAACAGACCTCCTTGAGCTTCTGGGTGTCCCCTGCCGGATGGTCCGACTGGTAGGCCAGATTGGAGATGTTTACCCGGGCCCCGGAGGAAATCAGGCGCAAGGTCAGCTGATCCGCCGACATTTCCAGGGAGAAGATGCCCACGGAAACGCCTCCCATGGCCATGTTGTAGGCCATGTTCAGGGCCAGGGCCGTCTTGCCGATGGAGGGACGGGCCGCCAGCACAAAGAGCATTCCCGGCTGAAGGCCCCCGGTCATGGAGCGATCCAGGGTGTCGTATCCCGTGGGAATCCCCAGCTGAGAGCCGTTGTCTGCGGAAATCAGGCTGACGATGTAGTCCATGGCATGGCGCACCAGGGGTTTGATGTCCAGGTAGTCCCGCCGTTCATTCATCTGGCTGACTTCCAGCACCTGCTTCTCGATCTGGTCCAGCAGTTCCTCGGCCTTTCCCTGGTGTTCATAGCACTGGAGAATCGTTTCGGAGCAGGTGGAGATGATCTTCCGGAGAATGGCGGCCTGCCGGACGATGTCCACGTGGCGGTCGATGAAGGCCGCAGTGGGCACCTTGTCCATGAGAAGCTGGAGATAGCTGAGGCCCCCCACCAGTTCCAGCTGTCCGTTTTTCTCCAGGTGGTCGGCCAGCACCACGGCATCCACCACGCCTTCCTTGCTGGAGGAGCCGGCGTTAAGGGCCACCATGGCGTTGAAGATCATCTGGTGGGCGGGATTGTAGAAGGCGCCCTCGAAGTTTAGACGCTCCATGGCGGCGGAGGCGGCATCGGAGTCCATCATCATGGCCCCCAGGATGGCGCACTCCGCCTCGGCGTTGTGGGGTTTTTCCCGGTTGAGGCTCAGCACCCCGGCCACCGAGGTCTGCCCCTCGCCCCGGGAAATGCCGCCTCCCTCCCCTTTCTTCCTGCGTTCGTCCGTCATGACCTCTCCCTACTGCTTCTGTGCGCTGACTTTCAGGGTGAGGATCTGATAGGGAGCCAGGGAGAAGGGGCAGCGCCCATCCTGGAGAGGCAGGGTCCCCTCCTCGTTCCACTCCATGGCATCGCTGATGGCGACCCGCGGAACCGGGGAGTCGGCAGGGAAGAGAAGGGCCCCCTGGGCATGACGGCCATGGTTCTCCACCAGGCGCAGATAGAGATCGTCGGACTTCTCGCCGCGTTTCACCACTTCCAGGGTGAAGCCCTTCCCGTCCAGGCGGAAGGGCAAGGCCAGCCCCGCAGGAGCCTCTCCCGCAAAGCAGGCGGGAGGACGGTTCAGCTGGGCCGCCTCGCTCTGCACGGCGCTGGCTTCCAGGGCCGCCTGGTGGGGCTGGACGGCATAGGTGAACTCCTGACGCCCCAGGTCACAGGTGTAGTCCGGCCACTTGGGGGCGCGGAGAAGACTCAGCTCCAGCACGCCATCCCGGATGCTGTGCCCGTATTTGCCATCGTTCAACAGAGCCACACCGCCTTCCGGGGTGGAGAGGTCCGCATAGCGATGGGCGCACACCTCAAACTGGACGGAGTCCCAGCTGGTATTGGTGTGGGTGGGCCGGCGAATCTGGCCATACTGGATGTCGTAGGTGGCCCAGGAATTCCGGACGGTGGTGGGGAAGGCAACCCGGAGAATCTTGCGCCCTTCCTTCCAGTCCACCACCGTGTGGAAGGCCAGCGTCTCCCCATTTCCGGCCAAAGACACCTCCTGTTCCAGGGTGGACACGCCAATGGCCAGGGAGAAGTGGAGAAGCGAGCGGACAGGGCCGCGCTCCCGCCAGGGGGCTTTCCCGGAGGCGGCAGTGGCAGTCTTCTGGGTGCGATACCAGGGATCCAGGTCCCAGGCATCGTATTCCGCCGGATCGTCGTGATAGAGAGACAGGACGTTGCCGGCAGAGGCCAGGCAGTTCTCCCCGGAGGAGGAGGTCAGGCTCTGGAGAGTGCCGTCCTGGGAGAAGCTGGCGCAGAGGGTCCCGTTCTCCAGCACCAGGGTATCATCCCGGGTGGTGTGCACCGCCTGGCTGGGCTCCTGGGGCAGGCGCCGCAGAGTCAGGAAGGCATAGGGAGCCACCTCCAGGGCGGCAAAGACCCGACCATCCGCCTCCACCTGAAGGGTGACGGCCTTCCCCTGGGAATCCACCACCTTCCCCGTGGCCCATTCCCCGGGAAGCTCCACAGGACGCCGATAGGGCACAGACAGACTGTTGAAGAAGCTCAGGCAATTCTCGCCGGGGGCCAGGAGCTTCTTCGCCATGGCCTTCTGGAGGGCATCCAGCCGCTCCAGGCATTCCCGGTGCTCCTTTTCGGTGCGCTGGTAGACCAGACGAATGGAGGAGCCGGGGATGATGTCGTGGAACTGATTGAGAAGGAGAGTCTTCCAGATCTGGTCCAGTTCCTTCCGGGGATATTCGGCAGGAGGCAGAAGACTGGCCAGGGCCTCCGTCTGAACCAGGCGCTGTTCCAGGAGGCGGTTGCCCTTCTTGGTTCGGGCCTGGCTGGTCAGGGTGGCCCGGTGTTTCTCAAAGTAGAATTCGCCCTGCCACACCGGCAGTTCGTCCCAGTATTGCTTCATGCGGTCCAGGGCCTCCTGGGCGCATCCCATGGTCATGCGGGGCACATCCTCCATGTCCTTCATCATCAGGGAGCGTTCCACATGGTCCCGGCAGGGGCCGCCGCCGCCGTCCCCGATGCCGAAGAGGGAGACGAATTCGGGGCAGATGGCGGAGTCCTTGTCGTTGTCCTGGGCCTTGGCCATATAGCCGGCCTCCTGGGCGGAATTGTAGTTATCCTCTGGGGGGAAGTGGGTGAAGACCTGGGTTCCGTCGATGCCCTGCCAGCGGAGGGTATTGTGTTCGGGCTTGTTGACGGCGTTCCAGGAGAGCTTCTGGGTCAGGAAGGTATCGCAGCCGCAGATCTTCATGATCTGGGGGGTGTTGCCATTGTAGCCGAAGACGTCAGGGAGCCAGAGATTGCGGACTTCCACCCCGAATTCGTCCCGGAAGAAGTTCTTTCCGTGGAGGAACTGTCGGATGAGGGCTTCGCCGGAGGGGAGGCTGTTGTCAGCCTCCACCCACATGCCGCCCTGGCACTCCCAGCGTCCCTCCTTGACCCGGGCCTTGATCTGGGTGTAGAGCTGGGGATAGTTATCCTTGATGAACTGGTAGAGCTGGGGCTGGGAGGCGCCGAAGTGGTATTCGGGGAACTGCTCCATGAGCCGGAGCTGGCTGGAGAAGGTGCGGGCGGCCTTCCGCACGGATTCCCGGACAGGCCAGAGCCAGCCCACGTCAATGTGGGCATGGCCGATGGCGGTGCAGCGGAGGGCCGAGGCGCAGGCGGGAAGCTTCATCAGGGGGGCAAGGGCCTTCCGGGCGGCGGCGGCATTCTCGGGATTGCCGCAATAGACATCCAGGGCCTTGGATAGCCCCATGGCCAGCTGACGGGGACGATACCGGGTGCCGTCTCCCTTGTGGTAGACCGTCAGCAGATTGTGGAGCTGATGGTATTCCATGCGGAAGCGGTAGAGTTCCTCCCGGAAGATGGCCAGACGCAGATGCTTCACCACCGGGTGGGACTGCCCCTCCGGGTGGGTCTCCCGGGTCACGTGGGGCGCCCAGGGGAAATTGGTCTTTCCCTGGATGTTGCTGGCCACCCCCTCAATCCAGAAGTCCACCTTCTGCCCGCCTTTGGCAGGCTGGGGGAAGAAAAAGGTGTCCTTCACGAAGAAATGGGCGAAGAGGGAATGGTCCGTCATGCCGCAGATGGGCACCCCTTCCCCGTCGAAGACCAGGGCCTCGCCTCCCAGATTCAACCGCATCACCAGGGGCTGCCCCTCCCAGGCCTGGGGCACGGTGCCCTGAACATGGACCCAGCAGCTGTCCCAGTCCTTCCCCCAGCACTCCCCTTCCTGGAGGGGACGGTAGGTCAGGCTTTCCCGTTCCGCCCAGGGCACGGGATCCTGGGAAACGGCGATGGTGGCCTCCAGGGGAGCGTATTCCTGGAACATGTCCTCCTCGGAGCGTTCGTAGAAGACTTTCAGACGGCTCAGAATTTCCTTGAACTGATTCTCGGTCATAGGGATAGTGGATTATGCGGTGGGATAAGGAGGAAAGAGGCGAGACGGGAAAAGGGTCAGGGCCGGCATTCCCGGCGGACTTTGATCTGGAGTTCGGCAGGGGAGAAGAGGACCCGGCTGTAGGGTTCCGTGATGGATTCCGTGAGCCAGACATTGCCGCCGATGACACTGTGGTGGGCAATGGTCACGTCGCCCAGGATGGTGGCGCCGGCGTAGACGGTCACATTGTCCTCCAGGTTGGGATGGCGCTTGCTGCCTTTGATGAGGCGGCCGCATCCGTCCTTGGGGAAAGAGAGAGCCCCCAGGGTGACTCCCTGGTAGAGTTTCACATTGTCCCCCAGGACGGAGGTCTCCCCGATGACCACGCCGGTGCCGTGGTCGATGAAGAAGCTCTTGCCGATGGTGGCCCCGGGATGGATGTCAATGCCCGTGGCGGCATGGGCGTATTCGCTCATGATTCTGGGCACCAGGGGGATGCCTTCCCGATAGAGCACATGGGCGATGCGGTGGACGGCGATGGCCCGGAAGCCCGGGTAGGCCAGGATGATTTCATCTAGGGAGCGGGTGGCGGGATCCCCGTCCAGGGCGGCCCGGCAGTCCAGCTTCAGCAGTTCCCGGATTTCCGGGAGTTTTTCCAGGAGGAGGCGGGCCACCCGTTCCCCCTCATGGGCGGGGACGGGCTTTTCGGAGACGCGCTCCAGATAGGTCAGGGCCAGGGAGAGTTCCTGGGAGAGATCCTGATAGAGCCCGGGAAGGCGGCCCGAAAGGCTCCCCATCAGGGAAGTCCGGTAGAAGTCCTCCCGGCCGGAATATCCGGGGAAGAGAATCTCCAGGAGGCCCGTCAGGATGCGGAGGACATTTTCCCGGCGGGGGAGGCAGAGTCCGTCCCGGTAGGAGACGGCCTGTCCGTCCCGAAAGGTCTCCTCCAGCTGCTGGGAAACCTGGTTGAGAAAATCCATGGAGGAAGAAGTCATGGGGAAGGGAGAGGGGAGTTAGGAGAGAGGGGAGGAGAGGGAGCGGAGCACGGGGAGGATCTGCTCCACCGGGAGTCCCATCACATTGGAGAAGAGTCCCTGGATTTCCTCCACCACCAGGTCGCCGTGGTCCTGGATGGCGTAGCCGCCGGCCTTGTCCAGGGGATGAATCAGGGAGAGATAGTGGCGAATGGCCGCCTCATCCAGCGTGCGGAAGCGGACCCGGGTGGCCACCTGCCAGCTGCGGAGGGCCTCGCCGTCCCGCGCCAGGGTCACTCCCGTTAGGACCAGGTGACTGCGGCTGGACAGGGCCTTCAGCATTTCTTCCGCCTCGGCCAGGGTGCCGGGCTTGCCCAGGATGCGGTCCTCCAGAGCCACCACAGTATCCGCCCCCAGGGTGAGCTTACCGGGATGTCTCCGGGAAACTTCCCGGGCCTTCTGGCTGGAGAGTGCCCGGGCGTATTCTCCCGGCGGGGACTGGCCATCCCAGGGATCCTCGGCCAGATTGGCGGGATCCACCAGGAAGGGGATCTGGCGGCTGGCCAGCAATTCCTTCCGGCGGGGAGAGGCGGAGGCCAGGACGATTTCCGGCAGAGCGGCGGCCTGGGGAATGCACACCGTGAGGATCTGGAAGGGAGCCAGGGAGAAGGCA
Source organism: Lentisphaeria bacterium (assembly GCA_016302315.1). Classification (GTDB taxonomy): domain Bacteria; phylum Verrucomicrobiota; class Lentisphaeria; order Oligosphaerales; family Oligosphaeraceae; genus UBA1724. The sequence goes on along the minus strand of JAEDNW010000020.1, from coordinate 12,971 downwards.
TATCCGTCCTGGGGCGTGCCTTCCAGAGGGGCCCCTTCCTCCCATTCCATGGCATCCATGAGGACGGGACGGCACGCCTGCAGGGATTCGGCCAGCCGCAGGACTCCCCGGGCATGGCGGCCACGGGTCTCCACCAGGCGGAGAATCCAATCCTCCGACTTTTCGGCCCGTTTGAGGACCTCCCAGGAGACGCCCTCCCCTTCCACGGCCATGGGCAGGGAAAGGGCCTGGGCGGAGAGTCCCGGGAAGGGCCAGGGAGCCCGGTTCAGCTGGGCCGCTTCCTGATAGACCGGCGCCTCCTCCCAGCTTCCGGCATGGGGCAGCAGGGCGTAGGTGACTTCCTGCTCCCCCTGATCCGCCTGGAAATCCGGCCATTTGGGGGAACGGAGAAGATTCAGCTCCATCACGCCACCCTTCACCGAGTGGCCGTATTTGCCGTCGTTGAGCAGGGCCACGCCCCTCTCCGGCTGGGAGAGATCGGCAAATTTGTGGGCGCAGACCTCAAACTGGACCTGCTCCCAGCTGGTGTTGTCGTGGGTGGCCCGCTCCATGACCCCATACTGAATCTGGAAGGCGGCCTTGGGACTCCGGATGGCCGTGGGAAAGGCCACCCGCAGCATCTTGTGGCTCTCATGCCACTGAATCTTCGCCTGGAACTCCAGACACCGGCTCCCCTTCTCCAGGGACACCTCCAGCGCCAGGCGGGACTGGGCAAAGCCCAGCTGGAAATGAAGCACATCCCGCACAGGGCCGGTCTCCCGGAAGGCAGGCTGAAGGATGGTGGGTTCCCAGGGAATTTCCTCGCCCCGATACCAGGGATCCACGTTCCAGGCATCGTAGATGGCGGTTTCATCGTGGTAGAGATGGAAGGCATTGCCGGGCGCCTCCAGGAATTCTTCCCCGGTGCGGCAGTCCCGTGCGGAAAGCAGCCTTCCCTGGGCGTCGAAGCGGTAGGCCATCTCGCCGTTTTCCAGCACCAGCTCCTGATCCTGGCAGGTGGCAGGCGTCTCGCCGGCCCCTTCCCGGGCAACCAACGTCAGGAAGCCCCAGGCCGGAACCGTGGCTTGGGCCAGAAGAGCGCCGGAGGCCTCCCGCTGGACAGGCACGGGATTTCCCTGGAGATCCCGCCACTCTCCGCCCCGGGCAGCGGCTTCCCGGGGAATCCGCAGGGCCCGGCGGTAGGGGGAAGAGAGGGCATTGAAGAAGGTGACCCCCTCCTTCCGGGGAGCCAGGAGCGCCTTTCCCGCCTCCTGGAGAAGCCGGGCCAGTTCCTCTAGGCACTGGGCATGCTCCTGCTGGGTGCGCTGGTAGACCTGGTCGATGGAGGAGCCTGGGATGATGTCGTGGAACTGATTCAGAAGGATGGTCTTGGCAATCCGGTCCAGGGCTTGCCGGGGGTATTCGGTGGCGGGCAGGAGGCTGCAGAGGGCTTCCGCCTGTCCCAGGCGCTCTTCCCCCTTCCGGTTGTTGCGCTTGGTGCGGGCCTGGGTGGTCAAGGTGCCCCGATGGTTCTCAAAGTAGAGTTCCCCCTGCCAGAGCGGCAGTTCCTGCTGATGGTCCAGCATCCGGTCGAAAAGTGGCTGGGCAAAGCCGAAGGAAAGCCGGGGAGAACCCTCCCAATCCTGGAGCATCCGGCCCCGGAGGACATGCTCCTCGTTGGGGCCGCCGCCCCCGTCCCCCATGCCGAAGAGGGAGAGGAACTCGGGGAACTGGGCGGATTCCTGGAGACGGTCCTGGGCCCGGCAAAGCTGGGAGGCCGCCAGGCTGGAATTGTAGTCGTTCTCCGGCGGGAAATGGGTCACCACCTGGCTGCCGTCAATCCCCTGCCACCGGAAGGTGTTGTAGAGGGGCTTGTTCACCGTGTTCCAGGAGAGTTTCTGGGTCAGGAAGAAGTCGCAGCCACAGATCCGCATGATCTGGGGCGTATTGCCGTTGTAGCCGAAGACATCCGGCAGCCAGAGATTGCGGACTTCCACCCCGAATTCGTCCCGGTAGAAGTTCTTTCCGTGGAGGAACTGGCGGATCAGGGATTCCCCGGAGGGGAGATTGTTGTCGGCCTCCACCCACATTCCACCCTGGCATTCCCAGCGTCCCTCCCGGATGGCCTGCCGGATGCGGGCATAGAGTCCGGGGTGCCGATCCTTGATGAACTGGTAGAGCTGGGGCTGGGAGGCGCCGAAGCGGTATTCGGGATGGCGCTCCATCAGGCGGAGCTGGCTGGAAAAGGTGCGGGCGGCCTTGCGGATGGATTCCCGGACGGGCCAGAGCCACCCCACGTCAATGTGGGCATGGCCGATGGCGGTGCAGCGGGGGGCGGAACCCCGGGCATGCCACTGCCAGACCGGCGCCAGGGCCTTGAGGGCCTCCCTCGCCCGGGAAGGATCCCCACGGTAGGCATCCAGGGCCTGGTTCATGGCATGGACCAGCTTCCGGCAACGATAATCCTGCTCATTGTTGCCAAGATACTCCAGATAATAGCGCAACTGCCAGAACTGGAGACGGAAGAGATGGAGATCCCGGTTCCAGGTCGCCAGACGGGCATACCGCACCACACCGGTGGAGCGTCCCTGGGGATGGGTGGCCCGGTCCACATGGGGATTCCAGTCGAAGTCCGCCGGCCCCAGGATGTTGTTGGCCGCCGCTTCTACCCAAAGGTCAATGGTCTCCCCGCCTTTCAGGGGAGAAGGCAGATAGAAGACTTCCTTGGTAGTGCCGGGATGATAGACAGAGGTGTTGGTGAGGCCGCAGAGGGGATTGCCGTCCCCGTCAAAAATCAGGCACTCTCCCCCTAGATTCAGGCGGAGAACCCCCTCCTTGCCGGCCCAATGCTCCGGAATGCGACCCGTGACATGAAACCAGCCACTCTCCCAGTCCTTCCCCCAGGCTTCCCCCTCCGCCACCGGACGATGGGGAGAAAGCGACAGACGCTCCGCCCAGGGAACCGGCTCCGCCGACACCGCCACCGTCAAGGTCACAGGGGCGTATTCCCCATACATGTCTTCCTGGGACCGGTCATAGAAATATTGCAGACGGGAAAGCTGCTCCCGGAATTGTGACGGCAACATGGGGGAGGAATTGGGTTGTGTATATTTATAACATATTGAGTATCAATGGGTTATAAATATACGAAATAAAAAAGGGAAGAAAAGAAAGATGGGATTTCCGGGACGGATCAGCGGCGTCCCGGCAGGGGCGTGCGGTGGAGGCGGCGTTTTTTGGCGTAGTCTCCGGAGGCGGCGGCCCGGGCGCCCTGTCGTTCCACAGGATCCTGCCGGTTCCGCAGTTCCAGATTGATGGGCAGTCCGGACTGGGGGAAGAAGGCGTCCCGCAGCCGGTTTTCCAGGAAGCTCTCGTAGTTTTTGGGGCAGAGTTTCCGGTCGTTAACGAAGAGGACGAACTTGGGCGGCGGATTGTGGACCATGGTCCCGTAGAAGATCTTGAAGCGCCGGGCGTTGACGGAGACCGGGGGATTCCGCTGGAGGATGTCCTGGAGGAACTGGTTGAAGACCGCCGTGGGCACGGAGATATGCATCTGCTCCTTGACCATCTTCAGGCGGTCGAAGAGGGAGTTCAGATTGTATCCCGTGACGGAGGAGATGTTCAGGATGGGGGCATGGGCCATGTAGGGCATCCGATCCCGGACGAAATCCTCGAAGAGCTTGGGCTTGTTGTTTCCGGCCTTGGTCACCAGATCCCACTTGCTGGCCAGCATGATGCAGGGACGCCGGGCATCGGCGATGATGCGGCCGATGCGCCGTTCCTGGGTGGTGCAGGGTTCCTGGGAATCCAGGACAAAGAGGACCATGTTGCTGCTGCGGATGGCCAGTTCCGTGCGGTTGGCGCTGAAGAATTCCACCACCGTGGAGATCTGGCCCTTTCTCCGAAGACCGGCGGTGTCCACCAGGGTGATGGGCATCTCCTCACCGTCCTTCTTCAGGACCACAGGCAGATCCACCGCATCCCGGGTGGTGCCCGCCACATCGGAGACCATCATCCGGTTCTCCCCCAGCAGACGGTTCACCAGGGAGGACTTTCCCACATTGGGGCGTCCCACCACCGCCACCCGCAGGGGTTTCTCCTCCTCCTCGGAGGGGGGGATCTCCGGCAGCAGTCCGGTGAGATGGCGCAGAAGGGCCTCGATGCCGTGGGAATGGGTGCAGGTGGTGGGGAAAACCTCCTGGACGCCCAGGCCGGCGAACTGTGACGGCGCAGCCTGGCTCAGATCCCGGTTGTCCGCCTTGTTGGCGCAGAGCAGAAGGGGCTTGCCCGACTTCCGCAGGAAGGCGCCCACCTCCTCATCCTGGGGCGTGATGCCATCCAGACAATTCACCACCCAGAGCAGGCAGGTGGCCTCCTTGAGGACCTCGGTGACCTGCTCCCGGATCATGCCGTCGAAGAGATCCACTTTCTTGTCCCCGTTCCAGGTGCCCAGACCACCGGTGTCCACCAGCATAAACCGCTTTCCCCGGAACTCCGCCGGAGAAGCCACGCAATCCCGGGTGACCCCGCTTTGCTCGTGGACGATGGAGAGCCGGCGGCGCAAAATGGCATTGAACAGGGCGGACTTTCCCACATTGGGGCGTCCCACAATCGCCACGACGGGCAGGGGATTCTTCTCTTCCATAACAGTATTCTCGTTGCTCGCCCGCAGGGCGGGCAAAGGTTTCTTCCGCAGGAGGACAAAAGGGGCAGGAAAACCCTCTCCTCCCTCTCATTTTCCCCCTCCCGTCCCCTTTTCCTCCCGCCTTCCGCCCTCCCCTCTCTGTGACGTCAAAGGGGCGAAGCGGAGGGGGAAAGAAGGCGGGATTCGGGGGCGGCCTCTCCTGTCCTAGGCGTTGGCCTGGGGTCTGGGGAAGGCGGCCAGGCGCTTCAGGCAGCGTTCCCGCCCGATGAGTTCGGCCGTTTCAAAGATGCCCGCTCCCACGCTGATGCCCGTCAGGGCGGCCCGGAGAGGCTGATTCAGCTTTCCGTGGGCGAAGCCATGGGCCGTGGCACACTCTTCCACGGAAGCCTCGATGGCCGCGGCGGTGAATTCGGGGAGATCGGCCCAGCGCCGGGCCAGCTCCTCCAGGGCCTGGAGGGTCTCCGGCGCCTTCAGGAGCTTCTCGCAGGTCTTCTCCTCCCACACCGGCAGTTCCTGGAAGAAATATCCCCACTGCTCCACATCCACCAGGCGCTTCACCCGGCTCTGGAGGAAGGCGGCCACCTGGCCAAACAGAGGAGATTCCACCACGGTTTCCTCGCCCCAGGGAGCCTTCCGGGCCTCCTGACGGGCCAAACGGAGGAACGCCTCCGGCGCCAGGGCGGCAATGTACTGGCCGTTCAGGGCGGTGAGCTTGTGGATGTCCATCTGGGAGGGAGCCCGGAGGCAGCGCCCCAGGGTGAAGGCCTCCACCAGCTCCTGGCGGTTCATCTTCTCCCGGTCGTCCCCCGGAGACCATCCCAGAAGGCTCAGGTAGTTGAAGAGGGCCTCCGCCAGGAATCCCTTCTCCCGGAAATCTCCCACAAAGGCATCCCCGTCCCGCTTGCTGTAGGGCTTTCCCTGGGCGTTGACAATCATGGGGAGGTGGGCATAGGAGGGAACGGGAGCCCCCAGGGCATGGAAGAGGAAGATGTGCTTGAAGGTGTTTTCCACATGGTCGTCTCCCCGGATGATGTGGGTGACGCCCTGGGTGATGTCATCCATCACGTTGGCCAGATGGAAGACCGGGGAGCCGTCGGAGCGGATGATCACAAAGTCCTTCAGGGCATCCAGGGGCTTGGTCATGACTCCCTTCACCAGGTCGGTGTAGGAGATCGTCCGGCGGACATAGGTGATTTCCGCCGCATTGTCCAGGGTGAAGACCTTGCCGGCCTCCACCTCCGCCAGATTCTCCTCCAGGGCGAAGAGGCGGTTTCCCTGGGCATCCCATGCCTCCAGACCCTGGAATCCCGCCAGAGTGGCCTCCATGGGGGCCGCCTTCCCTTTGGGAGAGACCGTGGCAAAAGCAACTCCCTTGCGGGAGACGGTCAGGGGCACATCCCCATGGAGACGGAGACGCTGGGGCCCCACAGTCTCCATGCCGGGAACCCCGGTGGTGTCGTAGGGAAAGCGGAAAAGCACCGCCGGCACATCGCCGCCCTTCTTGTCCTCGTAGGCCAGCCCCCGGGCCAGCATCTCCTGGGCCGCCTGACGGTGGCGCTCCGACTGGGAGGTCTGGTAGAAGACCGGCTCGTCATAGTCCAGCCCCAGCCACGTCATGACCTCCAGGAGCGCTTGGATGGCCTGGGGAGTGGAGCGCTCCAGGTCCGTATCCTCCACCCGGAGGAGGAAGGAGCCGCCCTCGTGGCGGGCAAAGAGCCAGTTGAAGATGGCGGCACGGATGTTGCCGATATGCACCTGCCCCGTGGGAGAGGGGGCGAAACGAACGCGGACGGGAGTCATGGCGGAGAGAGGGAAGGTAGGGGAAGGAAAAAGGGGAGAGAGGGGAGGAACCTAGGGACGATAGAATCCCTTCTGGAGGACCATGCTGGCCACTTCCCGCAGGAAAACGGCATCCTCCTTCTCGATTTCCTCCGGGGTGTAGGTGACGGAGGCAGGATCCTCGTCAAAGAGGACGCCGTACCAGACCAGGGCCTGGAGGTAGCGACCCCGGGCATTCAGGTGGATGGTGTCATCGGCGGGGCAGTACTTTCCCGCTTCGTTCTTATACCAGTAGAATCCGTTGATGAAGGACCAGCTCTGGTCGGGCAGCTGGGGATACACCAGTTTTTCCACCACATCCCGGCCGTAGGGCTGGTAGACGCCCTTCTGGAGGGTGCGGGCCAGCTGGATGGCATCCCCGGCGGGGATGATGGGGAGATTCATCCTGTGGGCGAAATCCTGGTAGGCCAGCCAGAGCCGGTGATACATCTCCTCCTGGGTCAGCCCCCATTCGGCCAGCCGGGGGGCGTCGCTGCGGTAGGACCAGGTGCGCTGCAGCATCACCGTGGCCTGGGGAGCGTTCTCCCGGATGTAGTTCACCAGCTTTTCCCCCCAGGGGAGATAGCACTCGGGCCGCCAGGACTCGTGGCTGGCCTGCTGAACCGTCACCACATCCCAGGACGCAGTGGCCAGGGCCTCCTTCAGGGAAATGAAAATCTCGTTCCCCTCCGCATCCCGGCCCCAGGAATACTCCCGCTTCCCCTCTTTCTCAAATTCCTCCGCATATCTCCAGTGCCGGCTCAACTCGCACCCCCCCACGGAGCACTGCCGGTGATACAGCTTGTGCTTCCCCTCGTACTCCACCATCTTCCCCAAATAGGGATGGAGGGACCAGGTGAAGCTGTTCCCCACGTTCAGAAGACGTACTTCCCGGGAGGGACTCTTGGAGGCGAAAAGGGTGGACATAAGAAGAAGGAGAAGCGCCTGGACGAAACCTTTCATGGCGTTACCGGAGAGGAAGATAAAGAAAAGAAAAGAGGGGGCGTCCCCCCCACAGGCGGGGAGGAGGCCTCCTGGATCAGGGGAAAATACGGTTACTATAACTTCACCCAGGTGCTTTTCTCCCCTTGTCTTCTCCCCGAAACCCTGGGGAAAAACGCCCCATTCCCCCCTCTTCCGGAAGGCAGGAACCGGGGCTAATGCTTTCTGCGATCCAGGGAGAGGGCCATCTTCATGCCGGCAGTCTGGAGCAGCTGGGCGATCAGCACCAGAAGCACCAGGGTCACCATCATGATGGCGGTATCATAGCGGTGATATCCATATTGGATGGCCAGGTCTCCCAGGCCTCCGCCCCCTACGGCGCCGGCCATGGCGGAATATCCCAGAATGGTCCCCACGGCGATGGTGACCCCCATAATCAAGGAAGTACGGGCTTCCGGCAGCAGCACCTTGAAAATGATCTGCCACAGGGAGGCCCCCATGCTCTCCGCCGCCTCCACCACGCCACGGTCCACCTCCTTCAGGGAGGACTCCACCATGCGCCCCACAAAGGGAGCGGCGGATAGGACCAGAGGAACGATGGTGGCGGTGGATCCATAGCTTTTCCCCACCAGGAAGCGGGTAAAGGGGATGATCACCACCAAGAGGATGATAAAGGGGACGCTGCGGAGGAGATTGCAGGTCACATCCAGTCCCCGGTAGACCACGGGACAGGGCCGCAGCCCCTGTTTTCCCGTGACGGTGAGGGCGATGCCCAGGGGAATGCCCAGGACATAGGCGAAAAGGGTGGAGACCAGCGTCATGTAGAGGGTCTCAAGGGTGCCGTCCAGGAGCAGCTGGGCCAGTTTGGCCACCCGGTCCCCCACATTCAGGGAAATCAGCAGTTGATAGAATCCGTCATTCATGGAAGTCTTCTTCCACCTCCTGGGGGTTCAGTCCCTTCCGGACAAAAAATTCCATGAACTTTTCCGAGAGCACCTGGGATTCGGGGAGCTGGACCACCATCTCCCCCACAGCCTTGCCGTTGACGGTGCGGGTGGCGGCATAGAGGATGTTCAGGGGCGTGCGGCATTCCAGCATGATATTCCCCAGCATGGGCTCGAAGGCGGTCAAGCCGGTGAAGGTGATGCGCACCTTTTTGCCTGTGCGGATCTCCTCCACGGAATGGGCGGCCTCCGCCAGCACCATCCGCCGGGCTGCGGCCGTCCTGGGGGCGCGGAACACCTGGTCCACACTGCCCTGCTCCACCACCTTTCCGCCATCCAGAACCGCCACCTCGCTGCAGATCTCCCGGATCACATCCATCTCATGGGTGATGACCACGATGGTGATGCCAAAGCGGGCATTGAGATCCTTCAGAAGATGGAGGATGGAGGCGGTGGTCTGGGGATCCAGGGCGCTGGTGGCCTCGTCGGAAAGGAGAATCTTCGGCTCCGTGGCCAGGGCACGAGCAATGGCCACCCGCTGACGCTGCCCGCCGGAAAGCTGGGCCGGATACGCCGAGGCCTTGTCCAGAAGCCCCACCACGGAAAGCATCTCCTCCGCCCGACGACGGGCCACATTCCGGGGAACTCCCGCCACCTCCAGGGGGAACAGCACATTCCCCAGCACATTCCGCTGCATCAGCAGGTTGAAGCCCTGGAAGATCATCCCGATGTCCCGCCGGGCATTCCGCAGGGCCCGGGAGGACAGCGTGGTCAGCTCCTGCCCGTTGACCCGCACTAGGCCGCTGTCGGGCTTCTCCAGGAGATTCAGGCAGCGCACCAGGGTGCTCTTTCCTGCGCCGGAAAGGCCGATCACCCCGAAGACGGCCCCGGGGCGCACCTGAAAGGAGATGTCATCCAGGGCACGAAAGACGCCGGAGGCCCCGGAAAACTCCTTGACCAGGTGTTCCACCTGGATGATGGGCTGGGAAGAGACGGGAGAATCCATGAGAAAACCGACGGGATTCCGCTACTCCACGAAAGGCACCACGGCGCCGTTGTATTTCTCCAGGATGAACTTCTGGATGGTCTCCGACTTGAGAATCTCCACCAGGGCGCGGACCGCCGGATCATTCTCCCGGCCGGCCTTCACGGTGATGATGTTCACATAGGTCCTGGCCGCCTGGGAATCGGGCTTCTCCGCCAGAATGGCGTCCCGTCCCACGGAGAGTCCCGCCTGCAGGGCGTAGTTGCCGTTAAGAACCACCAGAGCCACATCCTGGCGCATCCGGGCCACCTGGGCGGCCTCCAGCTCCACAATGTCCACCTTCTTGGTGTATTCCACGATGTCCTGCCGGGTGGCGGTGAGGCCAGCTCCCTCCCGGAGCTTCAGGATGCCATTGTCCGCCAGCAGCAGCAGGGCCCGGGCCTCGTTGGTGGTGTCATTGGGCACCGCAATGGAATCCCCAGGCACCAGCGCCTCCAAAGAGGCTTTCTTGCCAGGATAGATGCCGAAGGGCTCGTAGTGGATGCCGCCGGCGTTCACCAGGTGCAGCCCCTTCTCCTCGTTGATGGAATTCAGGAAGGGAATGTGCTCCATGTAGTTGGCGTCAAACTCGCCGCTCTCCACCACCAGATTCGGCTGGACATAGTCGTCAAAGGTCTGGATGATCAACTGGTAGCCACGGGCCTCCATCAGGGGCTTCGCCGCCTCCAGAATCTCCGAATGGGGCGTCACCGAAGCCGCCACCCGCAGGGTGTTGCCGTCGGAAGAGCCACCAGAACGCCCGCATCCCGTCAACAGAAGGCAGGCCAATGCAAAAAGACTGGTAAACAAAACGGTAATCTTTCTCATGGTCTTGCTGTCACTCCTTTCTTGTCTTGTATGCCAAACCAACGCAGAGCAAAAGCCACCAGGCCTGCTACTCCACCTACGCCGCGAAAACCCAGATACTATACCGCTTTAATTGTGATTTTCCATCCCCCTTCCGGAAAAAGGGGAAAAAGAGGGAGGGAATAGCGGAAAGGCATGGGGATATATTAGCCCGCAGTTTTTGTCTTTCCTCCCGGCCCGTCCTCTTTTTCTTTCCTCCTTCTCCCTCGTCTTCTTCCTGCCATGCGAACCCGGTGTCCTCTCTGCCAGAATGTCCAGGATGTTCCCCCGAGCCAGTCGGGAACGGTGCTGCTGTGCCCCCAGTGCCAGCGTCATTACTTTGCCGATCCCATTCCGGAGGACGAGGCGGAGGGCTACCGGTCCTGTCCCTTCTGCCATGAGCGTGTGAGGGCGGGAGCCACCCGTTGCCGCTGGTGTCACGGAGCCATGGTAGCCACGGCGGAGAAGCCGTTGCGTGTTGTCGCGGAGGCGGCGCCCCGGGAGAAGGAGGAAGCGCGGGAGGAGTCCGGGGAGGAGCAGGAGATTTTTCGGGGGCATCCCACCTGGAAGCGTCTGCTGCTGCCCCTGGCGGTGGCCCTGCTGATCGTAGGCATTACCACCCCCTTCCTGCGGCATCTGCAGTGGGGCGTGCTGGTGATTCTGGGGATGCTTCTTCTCTGCCTTCTCTGGTTCCTGAAGAAGTTCATTGAGATCAAGACCACCACCTATCTTCTCACCACCCTGAGACTCCGGGTGCACACGGGCCTCCTGGTCCGCCAGGAAGTGGAGGTGGACATGCAGGACATCCGGGCCGTCTGGCTCCGTCAGAATTTTCTGGAGCAGGTCCTGAACTTCGGGGATGTGATGGTGGGCACCGCCGCCACTTCGGGAACCGAGGTGATTCTTGCCGATGTGGACCACCCCAAAGCCCTCCAGGAACTCTTCCGGGAGAACAAGAGAAACTAGGCGTCAGGAGGGAGGAGGGGGCTAGGGAGCCGGCACCCGGGGGATCAGGCGGAAGGTGTGGAGCATCGCCTCCACCTGGGCCTTCAGCTGGAGATAGTTGGAGGGCGTGCAGCTCAGTTCCACCAGCAGGAGATCCTCGCCCTCCTGGAAGAAGCACACATAATTCTGGGTAAAGCCGGGGATGAAGGAATATTCGATCACCCGGCAGGGCAGACCATTGAAGGTAACGGAGGAAATCTTCCCGTTCTTCGGGGTGAAGCCGTTGTCGTTCAGCCTCCCCATGAAGTCGAAGAGGACCATCTCCTCCGAGGGACCGAAGAAGGCCTCCGCCTGGCCCGCATAACGGACCACGTTGACACTCTCCGAATGGTTGCCCAGGGAATCCATGTTGCAGATGAAGGTCTCCTGGTTGGCCAGGTTGCCCTCATTGTTCTTCACCGCCTCCAGAAGAAGCTGCAGCCGCTCCGCCTCTTCGGGCGTCTCGGGAGGCTCCTCGTCCAAAGCACTCTCAAGTTTCAGGACTTGCTGATACATCTCCTCCGAAGAGAGGCATAGCCAGCTTTCCGGAATCTCCGCCGAATATCCGATCTTGGGATTTTCGTGGAGTCGGGTGGCTACCTGGGAGGGATCCTGGGAAGCGGGGCGCAGCAGCCATCCCATGCCCAGGAGAGCCAGACAGAAGGAGAGGAAGAAGAGCCAGTGCCGTTTCAGGGTGCTGGCGGTGACCTGCAGGCCATAGGTGGCGTGAAGCCACAGGGAGTGCCAGAAGTAGTGGAAGCGGTCCCGGAAATTTTCCCCATGTTCCGCGATGCGCCGGATCCGGGAGAATTCCTCCTGGAGGACGGAGAGGCTGGTCAGGCGCCGCAGGGGAGCCCCTTCGCAGAGTCGCAGAGAAAGGCGGAAGAGATACTTCACCACCGGCAGATCGAAGGCTTTGTAGGGAATATGGGGGAATTCATTGGCGGTCTTTCCGGAGATGCAGCAGTAGATCAGCTTCCCGAAGGCATACAGGTCGTTGCGCTGATAGAACTCTCCCGTGGAAGAGCTGGAGGAGCCGCTGCGGATCTCGGGAGGAATGAAATCCAGGGTTCCCGCCAGGGAAGACAGGGTGCTGATGGAGGAAACCAGACCCATGTCCGCCAATTTGGGCACCCCCTTGACAAAGAGAATGTTCTCCGGCTTGATGTCCCGGTGGGCGATGCCTGCCTGATGGAGGTTGACGATGCCCTGGAGAATGGTCTCCAGCACCGGCAGCAGGGCCTGGGCAGGAAGGGATCCCTCCTGGAGCCGCAGGGCCAGGGTGTCGGCCCGGCACACCCCGCCCCGCTCCACCATGTCCGCCGGCTCCATGGTGTAGTAGAGGAAATCCTCGGTCTCCTTCACATGGAAAATCTTCAGCAACCCGGGCAGATCCTCGGAAACCTTCCGGTAGTTGATCAGCCCCTTCAGCTCCCGCTGCCAGGTCTTGTCGTTGCGCACTCCCTTGGAACACACCTTCAGGGCAAGACGCTGCCCCGTCAGATCCTGGCAGTAATACACTTCTCCGAAGGCACCTCCTCCGCAAAGCTGGAGAATGGTAAGACCTTGGAATTTTGTGCCAGAAGCCAGTAGCATATGCAAGGATGAGGGAAAAACGGCAAAAAAGGGGGGGCTGCCCCGGAAATCAGAAGGTGCGCTGGTTAGAATACGAAATCCCCGGTAGAGAGGGCGTCTGTTTCGTTCTTTCCCGGGGGCGGCAAGGCTGAGAATATATCCTGAATCCGTGAAGTTAAAATTCCGCAATGGCTGAACGGACTCAGGCGTTATT
>JAEDNW010000019.1:0-25444 GCA_016302315.1 Lentisphaeria bacterium | reverse complement strand
AGAGAGGTTGTGCTGGGCGTCACGGGGGGCATCGCGGCCTACAAGGCGGCGGAGATCACCAGCCAGCTGCGGCAGAAGGGGTGGGAGGTGCGCGTGATGATGACGGAGAGCGCCACCCGCCTGGTGGCCCCCCAGACCTTTTTCTCCCTTTCCCGGGCCCCGGTGACCACGTCCCTGTGGGACTCCCCCTCCTGGCAGCCCCGACACATTGAGCTGGCCCTGGAGACCCGGCTTCTCCTTATCGCCCCGGCCACCGCCAACATCCTGGCCAAGATGGCCCATGGCATCGCCGACGACGCCCTCTCCACCTTCTATCTTTCCCACGAGGGTCCTGTTCTGGTGGCCCCGGCCATGAATCCCCGGATGTGGCGCCATCCCGCCACCCAGGAAAACTGCCGCATCCTGCAGCAGCGGGGGGTGCGTTTCATCGGGCCGGTCTGGGGACGGGTGGCCTGCGGCGAGGAAGGGGAAGGCAGAATGGCGCCGGTGGAAGACATTCTGGCCGCCACCCTGGAGACCCTGGCTCCATGACCCAGCCCCTCTCCTGTCTGAAGCTACTCACCCCCGTCTTTCCCCAGGAGGAGACCCGACCGGCCTTCTTCCTAGACCGGGATGACACCCTGATTCCCGATGTCCCCTATCTTCGGGATCCGGCGGGGGTGCGCCTCTTTCCCCGAAGCGCCCCTGCCCTCCGCCGACTGCGGGAGGCCGGCTACCGCCTGATTCTGGTCAGCAACCAGTCCGGCATCGGCCGGGGTCTCATCCCCCTGGCGCAATTCTGGGCCGTCCACCAGCGCCTCCAGGAACTCCTTCTGCAAGAGGGAGTTCAGCTGGACGGTGCCTATTTCTGCCCCCATGCCCCGGAGGAGCACTGCCTTTGCCGGAAGCCCTCCCCCGGCATGCTCCAGGCCGCCTGGGAAGATTTTTCCACAGACAAGGAGGGATCCGCCCTGGCAGGCGACCGTTCCGCCGACATTCTTCTGGCCAAGGCGGGGGGCCTTGCCGCCATTCAAATCCACCGGGAGGGGGCGGAGCCCCTGCCCCAGGCCGACTTCCAGGCCCAGGATCTCTGGGAGGCCACTCAATGGCTGCTGGCCAGGGGCACATCCCGGGGGGAGGGGAGACCATGACCTCCTGGAAGAACACCTTCCGGGCCTGGGCCGGCTCCCAGGAGGGAACCTTCCCTCCCCAGCTTCTGCTCCACGATCCCTCCCTGACCTCCGTGGCGGCGGCCTGGCTCCTCCAGAAGCGGAAGGAGGGCCAGTTCCTTCTGGCGGTCAGTGACAGCGCCGCCCTGGAAAGCCTTTCCTCCGGCCTGGCCACCTTTCTGGAGATGCTGGGGGATCCCCGTCCTGTGGTGCCGATTCCAGAGGTTGCCCTGGGGCGTCGCCAGTGGGTGCCGGAGAACGAGGCCTGCCGCAGCGCCTCCCTCCAGGAAATCCTTTCGGGGCGGCCGGCGATCTTTCTGGCCACCGCCCAGACCCTGCTCTCCCGCACCCTCTCCCCCCGCTCCTTCGCCAGGCGGACCTTCACCCTGAAGCTCCACCAGACCATCTCCCCCGAGGAGCTCGCCCAGCAGCTGGTGGCCCTGGACTACGACAACGAATACCAGGTCACCTCCCCCGGAGAGTTCGCCCGGCGAGGCGGCATCCTGGACATCTTCTCTCCCCTCTACGCCGATCCCGTGCGCCTGGAGTTCTTCGGAGACGAAATCGACTCCATGCGGTTTTTCTCCGCCTCCACCCAGTGCTCCCTGGAAGAGGTGGACTCCTTCCAGGTCACCCCCCGGGGCTCTGTGCTGCTGGAGTGCCAGGAGGGACAGGAGGAGGCCAGGGTCTTCCAATATTTCTCCCCAGAACACACTCCCCTGGCTCTGGTGCTGCCCGACGACATCGAGGATCATCTGACCTGCTTCAGCGAGGATCCCCAGGAACTGTCGGACTGGCAGCAGACCATCTCCCAGTTCCGGCACCTGGTGCGCATGGAAGTGCCACCCTTGCTGGAGGAGGGACGCCGGGCCTGTCTGGGACGCCCCGAGCTGGATGTGCTTCCCCTGGAGGAACAGTGGGTGGCCAACGTGGAGCGGGAGGACATCTCCACCCCCGGCAACGGCATCGCCCTCTGGCACTGGAACCAGCTGAAGGCCAGCCTGCAGCGCTGGCGGGACCGCCGGATGCAGATGGTGGCCTGCTGCAACGGCGAGGGAGAGATGACCCGCCTGAAGGAACTCCTGGACCAGGATCCCGAAACCCGGGAAATCCCCCTGATTCTGGAGCACCGGGAACTCCCCGAAGGACTCTTCTTCCCCACCCAGAAGCTGGTGCTCCTCAGCGACCAGGAACTCTTCGGACGCGCCCCCGTCGCCCGGAAGCACCGCCATGTGGACTACCACTACGAGGCCGCCGGCGCCCAGGAGATCCTGGATTTGGAGAAGGGGGCCCTGGCGGTCCACCTCAACCACGGAATCTGCCGCTTCCACGGCATCCATTTCATGGAGAGCGACGGGGAGAAGATCGAGGCCATCGAACTGGAATTTGCCGACGAGGCCCGCCTCTACGTGCCTCTGGAACAGGCCGGGCTGGTGAGCCGTTATGTGGGAGGCGGCAAGACCACTCCGCCCCTCTCCCATCTGGGGGCCTCCCTGTGGGCCCGGAAGAAGGAAGCGGCGGAGCAGGCCGCCTGGGATCTGGCGGCGGAACTGCTGCGGCTGGAGGCCATGCGCGCCTCCTCCGAGGGCAGCCAGTTCCATCCCATGCCGGAATGGGAACGCTCCTTTGCCGCCTCCTTCCCCTACGATCTGACCCCCGACCAGGAAGAGGCCATCCAGGCCTGCTTCCAGGACATGGCGGCCCCCAAGCCCATGGACCGCCTCCTCTGCGGCGATGTGGGCTACGGAAAAACCGAGGTGGCCCTCCGGGTGGCCTTCCGGGCCGTGATGAACGGCAAGCAGGTGGCCCTCCTGGTGCCCACCACCATTCTGGCCCAGCAGCACTTCCAGACCTTCCAGGCCCGCTTCCGGGAATTTCCCGTCCGGGTGGAGATGCTCAGCCGTCTCCGCCCCGCCGACGTCCAGCGCGGCATCATCCGTGACCTGAACGAAGGCAAGGTGGACATCATCATCGGCACCCACCGCCTCCTCTCCCAGGATATCCGCATCCCCAAGCTGGGGCTCCTCATCATCGACGAGGAGCAGCGCTTCGGCGTGAAGCACAAGCAGAAGCTGAAGGCCCTGCGGGCCTCCCTGGATATCCTCACCATGACGGCCACCCCCATCCCCAGAACGCTCTACATGAGCATCTCCGGACTGCGGAATCTCTCCACCATCATGACCGCCCCCACCAACCGTCTGGCGGTGCGCACCGTGGTGGCCAACTACGACAAGCCCCTCATCATGGAGGCCATCCTCCACGAACTGGGGCGGGGCGGGCAGGTCTACTACCTCCACAACCGGGTCAAGACCATCGAGGCCGTCCGGGATGTGCTTCAGGCCCTGGTGCCCCAGGCCACCTTCGCCGTGGGCCACGGCCAAATGGATCCGGAGGAGCTGGAGCAGGTCATGACCCGCTTCGTCAAAGGCGAGGTGGATGTCCTGGTGTCCACCACCATCATCGAGAGCGGCATCGACATCCCCAATGCCAATACCATCATCGTGGACCGGGCGGACTGCTTCGGCCTTTCGGAGCTCTACCAGCTTCGGGGACGGGTGGGACGCAACTTCCAGCAGGCCTACGCCTACATGCTGCTGCCTCCCATGGGAGAACTGCCTTCCAATGCCCGGGAGCGCATGGCGGCCATCCGGCGCTTCACCCATCTGGGGGCGGGATTCCGGCTGGCCATGAAGGACCTGGAGATCCGGGGGGCGGGCAATCTGCTGGGCCAGGAGCAGTCCGGCCACATTGCCGCCGTGGGCTTCGACCTCTACTGCCAGCTGCTGAAGGACTGCGTGGCCAAACTCCAGAAACTGCCCAGCACCCTGCGGCAGCGCCTGGAGGTGAATCTGGACATGCTCACCAACTCCCTGACCCCCATCCCCCGCAAGGCCCAGGCCAACATCCCCAGGGAATACGTCAGCGACGAATCCATGCGCCTCTCCCTCTACCGCAAGTTCCAGACCCTCCTGACCCCGGAGGAGGTGGAGGAATTCGGCAAGGAAATCCGGGACCGCTTCGGCGCCCTGCCCCGCAGCGTCAAGAATCTCCTGGCCCAGTACCGCATCGAGACCCTGGCCCGGCAGAAAGGGCTGGAACGGCTCTCCGTCAAGGACGGACGGGTGGTGGCGGCCACCGCCAAGGGACTCTACCGCCTCCACGGCCAAGTCCCCGTCCTCTTCTCCGCCAACCCGGAAAAGCAGCTGGAGGAGCTGGAGGAGATCCTCCGGGCCATGCCCTCCTTTGACGCCAATTCCGCCACCCCCGCCTTCCATCCCCGGACAACTCCCCGTCACTCCCTATGATTCTTCTTCCGGAACATGCCCCGGAGGCCCTGGAGGCCGCCAAGAAATGTCTGCAGGAGGGCGGCATTCTCGCCCTGCCCACGGAGACCGTCTACGGTCTGATCACCCGGTGGGACTCTCCGGAGTCCCGGGAGCGTCTGTACGCCATGAAGCACCGTCCTGCCAGCAAGCGTCTGCAGATGATGGCTCCCACCCTGGCGGCGGCGGAGCAGGCGGGAGTGGCCCACAGCGCCGCCCTGGAGGCGCTGGCCCGGCGTTTCTGGCCCGGCCCCCTCACCCTGGTGGTGCCCGACGCCTCCGGCAGCGACACCATCGGCCTGCGGATTCCCCGGCATCCCTTCCTCCTCCGCCTGATGGAGGAGACCGGCCTGGTCTGCGCCGCCACCAGCGCCAATCTCTCCGGGGCTCCCCCCGCCACCACCCTCCAGGATGGCCTCCAGGGCCTGGCCCTGCCCCCCGACCTGGCCCTGGACGGCGGGGTCATCACCATCACCGACGGCGCCGCCTCCACCGTGGTCTCCCTGGTGACCCAGCCCCCCACCCTTCTCCGCCAGGGCACCATCTCCCTGGACGATGTGCTTCTGGCTCTTCCCTAATCCTCCTCCCCCCCAAAAACTCCTCCCCTCAACCATGCACCTCCAAAACCATTTTCAGATTCTTCCTGCCGGCGCCATCACCCTGAAGGGTGAATTGGGAAAAGCCGCCGACCTCTGCCGTGAAAACTTCCTGAAGCGGGTGAAGTGGAGCAACCTGGTGCAGCCCTTCCGGGACCGCCCAGAGACCTCCACCTGGCGCAGCGAATTCTGGGGCAAGATGATCCGGGGCGCCATCCTCATGGCCTACGTCACCCAGGACCAGGAGTTGAAGGACCAGATCCGGGAGTCGGTCTACGACATCCTCTCCACCCAGGACGAGCAGGGATGCATCTCCACCGTGGCCACCGACAAACAGCCCGGAACCTGGGATATGTGGGGACGCAAATATGTCCTCATGGGCCTGACCCGCTACTGCCAGTATCTGGACCGGGATCCCAAGGTGATCCAGGCCTGCGCCAGACTGGTGGACTACATCATGACCCAAATCGGGCCCGGCGCTCCCCTCACCCCCCTCCAGGCGGGATACCACGAGGGCCTGGCCACCTGCTCCATGCTGGGGGCCATCGTCCGGGTCTACCGCCTCACCCAGGATCCCCGGCACCTGGAATTCGCCAAATACATCGCCCGCACCGGATGCTCCCTCTCCGGCGACATCTTCCAGGGTGTCCTGGAGGGCAAGACCCCCGCGGAACTGGGCAACGGAAAGGCCTACGAAATGACCAGCTGCTTCCAGGGCCTGGCGGAACTCTGCCTGGAAACCGACGACTTCCCCCAGGCCAGGGAAATCCTCACCCGGTACTACAATGGCGTCCGGGACCGGGAAATCCTCTGCACCGGCGTGGGCGGCGGAAAGGACACCTGGGGCGAATACTGGTACGACATGGCCCTCCGCCAGAACATCAAGGACCCCAAGGCCACCGGCGCCATGGGGGAAACCTGCATCACCGTCACCTGGCTCCACTACCTGGAACGCATGCTCCAGCTCACCGGAGACCCCAAGGTCTTCGACCAGTGCGAAGTGGCCCTCTATAACGCCCTCCTGGGCGGCATGACCCTGGACGGCACCAACTTCACCCACCGCAACCCCACCCCCCTGGCCGGCGGAGCCTACAAAATCGCCGCCCCGGACCAGATGCTCCTGGGATTCAACCGCCCCTTCCACGGCATGGACTGCTGCCGCGCCCAGGGTCCCGAAGGCCTGGCCCTGGCTCCCCTCCTGGGCGTCATGGCCAAGGACGGCGCCCCCGTCTTCCACCTCTACGAGGATATGGAAGTGCGCCTGGAGGGCGTCACCTACACCGTCACCGGAGGCTGGCCCTTCGCCGGGGACCAGGTCCGCATCGACCTGGCCATGGAGGCCCCCAGAACCATGGCGCTCCGCTTCCGGGTGCCCCAGCGGGATTCCGGGGCGGACTTCCTCCAGGTCAACGGGGAGACCATCCCCGTCCGCCCCGGTGAATACGCCGTGGTGGAACGGGAATGGAAGAATGGGGACCGGGTGGAGCTCCACTTCGACCAGACCCTGCGGAAGCGCTTCCTGCCCACCATCCCCAACACCTTCTGCTACATGAAGGGGCCCGTGGTCCTGGCGGAAGACGGACGTCTCAACGCCTACCACGGCGACACCGGCTCCTACCGCATCGCCATCCCCATGGAGGAGGATAACAGGAACAAGGACCGCTATCTCTGCGACTACGCCTCCGCAGGCGCGGAATTCCTGGAAGTTCACCGCCTCCAGGTGGTCTTCCCCTAGGCTCCGCCACGTCTCCCGGCCGGTGGCCTTCGGACTGCCGGCCCTTTCTTTCCCCCCTCCTCCCCCCGTCCCATGTCCCGCTCCCCCGACTTCTCCTCCACCATCCACGCCTGCTGGTTCTCCAGCGGAATCCAGGCCCTCAGCGTCGTCTACGTCCCCCTCCTCTTTCTCCATTTCCAACGGGAAATGGGCATCACCCTGGCCCAGCTGGGCTCCCTCATGTTCTTCAACTTCGGAACCCAGTTCCTCATGGACATGGTGGCGGCCAAATATGCGGACCGCCTGGGGATCCGGCGGTGCCTGGTGGCCTCCCAGGGGCTCATGGGCATCGGCATCGCCTCCCTGTCTCTCCTCACCCTCCTCCCCTCCCCCTTCCTCGGCCTCTGCCTCGCCTCCATCCTCTACGGCATGGGAGGCGGCCTTGTGGAGGTGCTCACCAGCCCCACCGTGGAGGCGTGCCCCACCCGGAACAAGGTGGCCAGCATGGCCTTCCTCCACAGCACCTATTGCATCGGCTGCATTGCCATCATCCTGGTCTCCACCCTCTTCTTCGCCACCTTCAGCATCCAACGCTGGCGTTGGCTGACTCTCTTCTGGGGGATCCTCCCCCTGGCCAATGCCTGGAACTTCTCCCGGGTCCCCATGCCCGGCCCCCTGGGACAGAAGGAAGGAGGCGGACTCTCCATCAGGCACCTGGCCACCCTCCCCCTCTTCTGGCTCCTGGTGGCCCTCATGATACTCGCCGGCGCCATCGAACAGGCCATGTCCCAGTGGGCCAGCGCCTTCGCCGAATCCTCCCTGCAAGTCTCCAAATCCATGGGAGACCTGATGGGGGCCTGCTTCTTCGCCGCCCTCATGTTCGTCTCCCGCAGCCTCTTCGGACACGCCGCCCACCGCCTGGACCTGAAAGTGGCCATGACCACCAGCGCCATCCTCTGCCTCCTGGGCTTCCTGCTGACCATCCTCTCCCCCTGGCCTCCCCTGGCCCTGGCCGGGCTGGGACTCTCCGGCTTCGCCGTGGGCATCCTCTGGCCTGGCACCTTAAGCCTCGCCGCCCAGCAGATTCCCCGGGGCGGCACCCCCATGTTCGGACTGTGCGCCCTGGGAGGCGACATCGGCTGCACCCTGGGCCCCGCCCTGGTGGGCTGGTGTGCCGCCGCCTGGGGAAACAATCTCCGCCACGGACTGGCCGCCGGACTGGCCTTCTGCGTCCTCCTTCTGGCCTGTCTCGCCACCGTCCGCAAAGCCGCCTCCGGCAATGCCCCCAAGGGGGCCTAGGGCCCCTGTTTCCCTGGGGGATTCGGGGAATCGGGGTTATAGTAGTTCGCTTACCACGCTTTCACCCAGGAGAAGGGCCATTGAACAAAGAGGATTTGCTACAACGTATCCGGGCCAACGCCCCCGCCGCCATCCGCTTCTATCAGCAGAATGCCAATGTGGAGATGGGGGTGTTGCGGGAGTTGGGGAAGGAGCTGGAAGTGCCGGGGGTCCCCCTCTTCCTGGCCTCCATGCCCAATACGCCCAGCCGCATCCTGGAAGCGCTCCAGGACTCCCAGGATCCCCAGGTGCTCCAGGCCCTGGCCGCCAACCCCAACTGCCTCCCCCGGATGGTCCATGCCGCCAGCCCCCTTCCCCGGCTGGCCGCCGCCGCCAGCCGGAGGATCGCCCCCCCCCAGGCCCTTCTGCTGGCCCAGGATCCCCAGGTGGATGTCCGGGCCACCCTGGCCAGAAACCCCGCCATCTCCACCCCCGTCCAGCTGAAACTCTCCCAGGACTGCGTCCCCTTTGTCCGGGCCGCCCTTCTGGAGAACCGGCGTCTGGTGGAGGAGTTCCAGGTAGGACTGGCCGACGACATTGACACCGCCGTCCATCTGGCGGCCCTGCTGGTGCCCCGGCTATCTCCCGCCTGCATGGAGATCTGGGTGAAGGAGAGCGAGGAGCTGGCGCAGCTGGCCCTGGCCCGCCGCAAGGACCTTACCCCGGAGATGGTGTCGGCCCTCAGCCGCAGCACCCATCCTTCCGTCATGCTTGCTCTGCTGGAGCATCAGGATATTTCCACGGACAAACTGGAGGATTTTCTGCGCCGGGGCGACACCCCCACCCTCCTCTCCATTCTGAAGCGCAAAGATTTGCCGGCGGAGCTCCAGGCCCTGGCGGGGGAGCGGGGGGAAGCCCTGCCGGAGGTGCGCCTGGCCCTGGCCGCCTATCCCCAGCTGGAGGATCTGGCCGGACTGCCCCTGGCGGAACGGGAGGAGGAGGAAGTGCTCCTGGCCCTGGCCGCCAATCCCTCCCCCCGGCTCTCCCAGACCCGGCTCCGGCTGGCGCAAAACGCCGGCGGATATCTTGGCAAACTCCTCCTGGCCAATCCCTTGTGCCACAAAAAAGCCATTCTGGAAACCCTGATTCTGCGAGGGGACTCCGTCCTCCTCTGCCATCTGGCCTACCGGGGCATCTCCTGCCGGGATCTCTCCCCGGAGGCCCAGGAGAAGCTCAGACAGAGTCCGCTTCCCTCGGTCCAGGCCCTGGCCACCCCCCTTTCTTCCTAGTCTGATTCCCCACCCTCCCCAAGATTCCGGAGATTCTCCATGATCAACAACAAAAAACCTGTGGTAAAGCCCCCACTTTCCCTGGTGGAGATCATCACCCGCGCCGACGCCGCCACCATCCAGGCTGCCCTGGAGGCCCGGCAGAAGATCGATGCCCTGCTGGCCGAGCGCGCCGCCGCCTACGAACGCATCGCCGCCCTGGAAAAGCAGGTGGACGAAGTCATGGGCGCCCCCAACCTCTTCGTCTTCCCGGCTCCCGCCGTCAGCGTGGCGCCCTTCACGGTTCCTGCCGCCGCCCCCGCCGCCGCCCCGGCGCCCAAGGCCGAGCCCCCCGCCGAGCACGGGGATGCTCCCCAGAAGAAGGCCTCCCCCAAGTCCGGGAACTAGTCCCCTCCTCCCCTTCTTCTCCCTGCCCCCTTCATGGGTCTCTCCCAGGAAATCCGAATTCTTGACCTGCTGGCATACCGGGACGCCGAGTTCCTGCGGGTACGGGAATGCGAGGACCGCATCCGCCAGATTCTCGGCGGGGCGGACTTCCCCTTCCCTCCGCCGCCTGTCCCCCTGCCCTCCGCAGGACGGAAAGGCAAGCCCTACCGTCCCGCCGGGCTTTCTTCCGCCGCGGCCAGGGACTCCGCCGCCCGGAAGGCGTCCGATTCCCAGGAAAAAGGCCCCCTTCCCCTGGAGATTCCCCCGTTGCTCTCTCCCCAGGAAAACTGCTATCGTCTGGTCTTTCTGGACAAGGGAGAGACCAAGGTCAGCTATCTCCAGAATCCCCGCCAGGTGCAGGAGATGCTTTCCCTCACCTGCCCCACCTTCCAGGTGACCTGCGTGGAAACCGCCTCCCTCCGCACCCTGGATGATTTCACCACCCTCCGGAGGATTCTCTGAATCCCCCAAAGCCCCCGCCTCCGTCGGAGACGCCCCCGACACCCCCCCCATGCTTATTCTCGGCATCGAAAGTAGCTGCGACGAAACCGCCGCCGCCGTGGTCCAGGACGGCCAGCAGGTTCTCTCCAATGTCATCAGCAGCCAGATCCGGCTCCACACCGCCTACGGTGGCGTGATTCCCGAGCTGGCCGCCAGAGAGCATCTCAAGAATGTCCATCCCGTGGTGGACGCCGCTCTGCGGGAGGCCCAGATCCCTCTGGAGAAGCTGGACGGCATCGCCGTCACCAGCCACCCGGGGCTGATTCCCGCCCTGCTGGTGGGCAACGCCTTTGCCAAGGGGCTGGCCGCCGCCGCCCGGATTCCCCTGGTGGGCGTCAATCACTTCCTGGGCCACCTCTACGGCACCTTCCTGGAACGCTCCGAAATCCTCCAGGATCCCACCGCCTATCCCATTGTGGGGCTGGTCGTCTCCGGAGGCCACACCGCCATTGTCCTCCTCCCGGAGGACGGACGGGCCAGAATCCTGGGCACCACCCTGGATGACGCCGCCGGCGAAGCCCTGGACAAGGCTGCCAAGATCCTGGGGCTGGGCTATCCCGGTGGCCCCATCCTGGACCGCATGGCCGCCACCGGAGACCCGAAACGCTTCACCTTCCCCCGGGGCCTGGTGGGCGCCGCCGGAAAGCCCGTCCCCCCGGAACACAAATACGATTTCAGCTTCTCCGGCGTGAAGACCGCCCTCCTCTATCATGTGAAGGACCGGACCCTCTCCGACACCGAACTCCACGATGTGGTGGCCTCCTACCAGGCCGCCGTCATGGATGTGCTGGTGACCAAGGCCATGGCCGCCGCCAGGGAAGCGGGGGCAAAAACCCTCTGCCTCTGCGGAGGCGTGGCCTGCAACAGCCTCCTGCGCCGGCTCCTCCAGGAAAAATGCCAGAAGGCCGGACTCCCCCTGCTGCTGGCCCAGCCCAAATACTGCACCGACAACGCCGCCATGATTGCCGGCGCCGGAACCCATTTCCTGGCCAAGGGACGCCGGGACGCCCTGGACATGCCCGTCTCCGCACGGCTGCCCCAGGACCTGGGCGTCATTCCCTTCGCCAGACTCGCCACCCTCTGATCCCCCCTCCTCATCCAGGAGACCTCACCATGGAAGACCTCAAGGAAGCTTTGCAACTCGCTGTTCTCCAGGAAAATTCCGAGGTAGCCAGCGCCCTGCGCTCCCTGCTGCTGGGGCTCTGTCAGCAGTGCGCCATCTCCCTCCAGAAGGCCAACAGCTACCAGGAACTGATCCTGGATGAGCTGGATGCCCACCGGGGAAACACCGCCTACCTGGACAAGGCCCAGAAAGAACTCTCCGCCATCCAGACCCTGGTGGCCCAAATCCTCCAGGAACTCCCCCCCATCACCGGGGAACGGCTCCATTTCTCCCGCCTGACCCAGGCCGTCCTGGAACACTATCAGAAAAAACATCCCCAGGCCCCCAAGATCCAGGCCAACCTGGAGCAGACCGCCTTCATCGCCGCCGATCCCTTCGAGGCCCAGGAACTGATCCTTAATCTCCTGGAGGGCCTGGACCGGCTGCGCCAGCAGGATGCCACCGCCGAACCGGGCTGGCAGGTCGTTCTGGAAAACCGCACCATCTCCCGCCAGGAGGCCTCTTTCCTCCGGCTGCGGGACGAGGGAGACTATGCCCTCCTCCATCTCCTTCCCGCCGGCGCCACTCCTCAGGAGGATCCCCGGCAGCTGAAACCCTTTTCCCAGTGTCTGGAGGAAGCCGGCGCCACCGACCTCCCCCGCCTGGCCACCCTCCAGTGGTGCGGGAGCGCCGCCCACAATGCGGCCGGACTCTTCTTCGACAGCCGCCATCCCCGGGAAAGCGCCATCCTGGTCTTCCCCAGACTCCCCGACGACCTGAAAAGCCACACCAATACTTCCCCCTACCGCTGGCAGGACTCCCAAAGCCCCAAAACCATCCTTCTGGTGGACGATGAAGACATGATCTGGGATGTCCTCTCCGATATGCTCCAGGATCTGGGATACCAGGTGCTGCTGGCGGGCGACGGTCAGGAAGCCGTGGAGATCTACCGGTCCAATCCCCAGGCCATCGATCTGGTGATCCTGGACATGCTCATGCCCAACATGGGAGGACGGGAAACCTTCTTCATGCTGAAGGAGCTGGATCCCAAGGTCCGGGTGCTGGCCTCCAGCGGATATGTCTCCCAGGAGGAGATCCAGGATGTCATGGATTCCGGGGCGGCGGGCTTCCTCCGCAAACCCTATCATATCTCGGATCTGGCCAAGAAGATCAAGGAAATTCTGGGAAATGACTGACCTTGACCACCCCGCCGGGGAGGAGAATGCCCCCGCGCCTCCTCCCCCCTTGAAGCGCACTCTGCGGGAGGCCCTCCTGGCCGCCAGTCCGGTGATTCTGGGCTATCTCACCATGGGCATGGCCTTCGGTGTCCTCCTGGTCACCACCGTCCCCGAGGCCAATGGCTGGTGGTGCCTGGGCTTCAGCAGCGCCGCCCTCTCCGGCAGCATGCAGTTCGCCTCCGTGGAGATGCTGGCCAACGCCACCAGCTACTCCCTCCTGGTCACCGCCGCCCTGGCCCTCCTTATCAATATCCGGTACTGCGTCTACGGACTCCCCTTCCTTACCCTCTTCCGAAGCTATCCCTGGCCACTCCGCCTCTTCCTGATCCAAAACCTCAGCGACGAAACCTACGCCATCATGGCCTCCAGCACCCGGACGGGACGGGAACAGCGGACCTTCATCACCGCCGTCGCCGCCCTGGACTACTCCTCCTGGATCGCCGGCACGGTCCTGGGGGGCCTGATCGGACGCCACCTCCCCTTCTCCACCGAGGGCATCGATTTCGCCATGGTGGCCCTCTTCGTGGTGATTCTGGTGGATCTCTGCCGGGAGAAGAGCAACCGGATGCCGGCGGCGGTGGGGGGACTCTCCACCCTCCTGGTCATTTTCCCGGTGATGCTCCTCTCTCCCCATCTGGCCAACAAGACCCTCCTGGTGGCCATGATCCTGATGACCGTCATCCTTCTGCACCAGCGCCCGCGCCAGAACACCCCCAGGGAGGCCCCCCAGCCATGACACTCCACCAATTCGGGATGATGGCCGTCATGTGCCTGGTCATCTTCCTTCTCCGCAGCTTCCCCTTCCTGGTCTTCCGGGACGCCTCCCGAAAGACCCCGCCCCTGCTCCTCTATCTGGGACGGGTCCTCACCGCCGCCGCCATCGCCATGCTGGTGGTCTACGGACTGGCCAGCCTCTGCGACTTCAAGGATCCCCGCTTCTCCCGCCTCCTCTGGGCGCTCCCCGCCACCCTGGCCACGGTCCTCACCCAGTGGAAATTCCGGAACTCCCTCATCTCCATCCTGGTGGGCACCGGACTCTACATGATCCTCCTCCAAAAGCTGGGCTGAGCCTCCTCCCCCGTCCTCCCCGTCCCGGGTATATTATCCCCGTTTTTCTTTCTCCCCCTCCCCCCACCCTCGGACATGCCAGAGAAATCTCCCCACCAGCGCATCGTCATCACGGGCGTCGGCCTCACCGCTCCCAATGCCAACGGTCTGACCCAGTTCCGGCAGGCCCTCCTCACGGGAAAATCCGGCGTCACTTCTCTGGAGATGCGGTATTTCGGAACCGCTCCCGCCGGACTTTGCGACTTCGACACCGGGAAATACCAGAAGCGCCGGGATGTCCGCAACGGAACCCGGGCCGGCTCCATCTCCATCTATTGCGTGGGAGAATGCCTGGAGGATGCGGCACTGGACTGGGAACAGGTGGACACCAGCCGGGTGGGCGTCTTCCTGGGCATCACCGAACATGGCAACGTGGAGACGGAAAACGAAATCCACGAAATCAGCCAATACGACTACGACACCTCCTTCTGGAGCCATCACCATAACCCCAGAACCGTGGCCAACTCCCCCGCCGGAGAGGTGACCATCCGCTTCGGCATCCAGGGACCCCACTGCACTGTGGGCGCCGCCTGCGCCGCCGGAAATCTGGGACTGGTCCAGGGCGCCCAGCAACTCCTCCTGGACGAAGTGGACTATGCCCTGGCCGGCGGAGTCTCCGAATCCCCCAGGACCTTCGGCATCTTCGCCGCCTTCCAGAGCCAGAACGCCCTGGCCTCCCACCCCGATCCCACCATGGCCTCCCGCCCCTTCGACCAGGCCCGCAACGGCATCGTGATCTCCGAGGGCGGCGCCGTCTTCCTCCTGGAACGGCTGGATCACGCCCTCCAGAGAAAGGCCAGGATCTACGGAGAACTGTTGGGATGGTGCTGCAATTCCGACGCCACCGACGCCGTCCTCCCCAACCAGGAGCGCC
Organism: Lentisphaeria bacterium; assembly: GCA_016302315.1. Lineage (GTDB taxonomy): Bacteria > Verrucomicrobiota > Lentisphaeria > Oligosphaerales > Oligosphaeraceae > UBA1724. The sequence goes on along the minus strand of JAEDNW010000019.1, from coordinate 10,848 downwards.
AGGCCCAGTGCATCCGGAAGGCCCTGGAAAAGGCCGGCCTTGCCCCCCGGCAGGTCTCCATTGTCAGCACCCACGCCACCGGCACCCCCGCCGGAGATGTGAAGGAATGCATGGCCCTCCGACAGGTCTTCGGCGACGACTGCCCGGACACCTGCTTCAACAATACCAAGAGCTTCATCGGACACTGCATGGGCGCCGCCGCCGCCCTGGAGCTGGCGGGAAATCTCCCCGCCTTCCAGGACAATCTGGTCCACCCCACCATCCACGTGGAAAACCTGGATCCCCAGTGCACCCTCCCCAATCTGGTCGTCAATGAGCCTCGCCAGCAGAAGGAAACCAGGGTCATCCTCAACAACTCCTTCGGCATGATGGGCATCAACTGCGTCACCATCGTGGGCAAATACACCCCCGAAGACGGCCGCTAGACAATTCCCGCTCCGCAAACATGATTTCCCCGGGAGACCGCCTCCCATCCCTCCCCCAACCTACGCCCCTCCCCCAAAACCATGACTAGACCCGAAATCCTGGACGCCGTCATCGACATCCTCACTGAAATCAACCCCGATGTGGACTGGAAGGCCTTCGGCCCCGAGGAGTCCCTCCGGGGAACTCTCCAGTCCATGGATTTCCTGGACGTGGTCATGGATCTGAGAAAGCGCTACAAGGTGGTGGTCCCCGAGGCCGACTACGGCAAGCTGGCCACCCTCAAAGGCTGCGTGGACTACCTGGAAGCCCCTCTGGCGGATCAATAATCCCCTCCTTCTTCCTCCCCCCGGGGCGATTCCGCCCCCGGGGATCCATTACCACATAACTATCTAGTAATCAACGAGTTATGCCAGAACTTCAGAGCGTCAACGTCCCCCCACCCTGTCATGTGCGGGTATTAGGCGGGCAAGGCTGGATCGGTCTCGTGGACCAGATGGGCACGGAGAGCAGCATCGTCAATGCCGCCCGGGTCTCCTTTGGGAAGATGCGCACGGAGATGGACGAGCGGGACGTGAAGCTGCTGAAGTACCTCATTGACAACCAGCACAACACTCCCCTGGAGCACGTGGTCTTCACCTTCCTGGTGCACTGCCCCCTCTTTGTCCGTTCCCAGTGGCATCGTCACCGCACCTGGAGTTACAACGAGATTTCCCGGCGATATACGGAGGTGGATCTGGAGTTCTACGTTCCCCCGGAGATTCATGCCCAGGCCCAGTCGGACCGGCAGGCCTCCACGGCGGCGCCGGAATCCATGGACCAGGAGGCCTTGCGGGAGGCCATCCGGAAGACCAACGAAGCCACCCTGCAATCCTATGAGGCCCTGCTGGCCGCCGGCGTCTGCCGGGAGCAGGCCCGGGGTGTCCTGAGCCAGAATCTGATGACCACCTTCTGGGCCACGGTGGACCTGTCCAATCTCCTCCGCTTCCTGGAGCTGCGCTCCGGCGCCCATGCTCAGTGGGAAATCCGCCAGTATGCCGAAGCCATCAAGACCCTACTGAAGCCCCAGCTTCCCCACGTGGCGGAAATCATGGGCTGGGATCTCTAGACGCCCCCGCCCCGGAACACCCCTCCCGGGGCATCCTTCCCTGGCTCCCCGATGTCCACGGTCCTCCTCTGCCACGGAGATTTCCCCTGCCGCCCTGCCTCCCTGGAGGCTCTGCGCCAGGCCACTCACCTGGTTTGCTGCGACGGCGCCATGGCAGAGCTGGAACGCTTCGGCGAACGACTCCCCGATGCCATCGTGGGAGACCTGGACAGCCTCCCTGCTCCCCTCCGGCAACGCTATGCCCACCTTCTGCACAGGGAGGAGGAGCAGGAAACCAACGACCTCTCCAAGGCCCTCCGCTTCTGTCGGCGACACTATCCCCAGGATCCGATCCTGATTCTGGGCGCCACAGGCAAGCGGGAGGACCACACCCTGGGCAATCTGGCCATCCTGGCAGACCAGGAAAACACGGAACTCTGGACGGACACCGGACGCTTCATTCCCTGCCGGGGAAACCGCTCCTTTCCCGTCCAGCCCGGGGACCAGCTCTCCGTCATCACCCTCTCCCCGGAGACTCCGGTGACCCTGGAGGGGGTCCGCTGGCCTCTGCATCAATGCCCCCTGCCCCGCTGGTGGCAGGGCACCCTCAACGAGGCCACCGGACAGACCCTGTCCCTCCATTGCCCAGAAGACCAGCCGGTCCTCCTCTATCTGCCTTGGCGGGAAGCCGGGGGAAAGCATCCCGCCGCCACGCCCCGGGACCTCCCCTGGAAACGGGTGCACTTCTGCGGCGCCGGAGGCGTGGGGGTTTCCGGGCTGGCCCATCTGCTGCTGGATGCCGGCGTGACGGTTTCGGGAAGCGACGCCGTGGACTCCCCCTATCTCCAGGCGCTGCGGCAACGGGGCGCCCAAATCACCCTGGGGCCTGCGCCGGAGGCACTGGATGCCTCCTGCTCCCTCCTGGTCTATTCCTCCGCCATTCCCCCCCATCACCCGGAGCGGGAAAGGGCCCGGGCCCTGGGCATCCCCCAATGCCGGAGAGGAGAATTCCTGGCCCGGCTGGCCCCACGGTTCCGCCATGTCATCGCCGTGGCCGGCTCCCACGGAAAAACCACCACCACCGCCATCCTGGCCCATCTCCTGAAAGCCGCCGGCAAGGATCCCGGCTTTCTGGTGGGCGGACTCCCTGTGGGATGGCCCCGGAATGCCGCCTGGGGAAACGGCAATTATTTTGTCACCGAGGTGGATGAATCCGACCGCTCCCAGGAACTGATGCTCCCCCAGGATACTCTGATTCTCAATGTGGACGACGACCACTCCTGGGCCATCGGCGGACCGGAAGGCCTCCAGGACTGCTTCCGCAGACTGGCCCGCCAGTCCCTCCGGGTCCATCTCTGGGACTTTCCCGGGGCAGAAGAACTCCTGGCGGGGCACGACAACGGACACCTCCTCTCCCAGGCCCAGGCGGAAAAATCCCTTCCGTCTCTGGCCATTCCCGGCCGTCACAACCAGGAAAACGCCTTCCTGGCCCTGACCCTCCTCCAGCTTCCCCCTTTCTCCCTCACCCTGGAGGAACTTCAAAAAGGGCTGGAGAGTTTCCCCGGCGTGGAACGCCGGCTCCAGCTTCTGGCCAAGTCCCCGGAGAATACCCTCTTCCTCTACGAGGACTACGCCCACCATCCTACCGAACTGGCCGCCTGCCTGGAGGCCCTTCGGGAACGCCATCCCCACTGCCCCCTGACCATCGTCTTCCAGCCCCACCGGCCGGAACGCCTCCTGCGCTACGGACGCCGCTTTGCGGAAATCCTGGCGCAGCAGGCCCAGAAAGTGGTGGTGATGGCCCCCTTCATGGCCTGGGAAACCGGCGCCCCGGAAGCCTCCCCGGAAACTCTGGTCCGGGAAATTCGGCGACTGGCACCCCAGGTGACCGCCTCCCTCCACCAAGGCCCTCCCGAAAGCTTCCTCCCTACCCTAAAGGCCCTGTGGCAATCCCAGGACCATGGCTCCCGTGTCATCCTCCTGGTGGGCGCCGGAGACATCGGGCAGCTGGCCAAGAAGGCAAAGGAAGCCCTCTCCCGGTGACAGAAAACAGAGATCCCCATGAGCAACAAGTTCTTCTTCCTTATTCTTCTTGCCCTGCTCCTTGTGGCCATTCCTGTGGCATGCCGGTATCTCCGCAGCGATGAACGCGTCATCCACAAGGCCCTTGTGGCCATCTGCCAGGACGTGGCCAAGCAGCCGGAGGAAGGCAACGCCTCCACCGCCCTGAAGATGATCTCCCTGGGCAACCGGCTGGATGCCCGGGTGGAAATCCGGGTCCACGACATCCCGGTGACCGGGAATCTCTCGGCGGAGGAACTCACCGCCCAGGTGAACCGGGCCCGGCTCTACCTGGATGTGATCCACGTGGAACTCCTGGATGATGTCATCACCGTGGACGGCGACTCCGCCGTGGCCGACGGCGTCATCCACGTCAAGGCACTCTCCGCCCAGCATGCCTATAAATTCGAGGACAACTTCCATCTCCGTATCCAACTCAGGAAGAACCAGGACGGGAAATGGCTCTTCTCCTCCTTCCAGGAAGGCCCCCTGCTCCAGAAGTAGCCTCCCTCCTCCCACTCCCAAACAGAAGAAAACCATGAAAAAGAGAACCGCCTCTCTTACGCTTCTCCTGTTCCTGCTTCTGATTCTGACCGCCTCCCCGACCCTCCTGGGAAAAATCCCGGAGAATCTCCTTCCTCCCTCCCCCCATCTCTGGCAGCGGGCCTTCCCCCTCTATCCCGGGATCCTCCATATTCGGCGTGTCCTTACGGAGCCCAGGCTCATGACCATCCATGCGGTTCAGATCGACCTGAACCAGCCCGGACTCCAGTTCGTGGCCACCCAGGCAGATCCCCAGGCAGGACAGCCCATGCCCGACTGCCCGAAATTCACCATCCGCACCAAACGCACCACCACCGGCGACTTCCTCATGCAGTGCCGAAAGGGGGAGCTGACCCAGGGATTCCCCCTGCCTGTGGTCCTGGCGGTGAACGCCGCCCCCTGGGTGCCCTGGGAACCCCCTTACACCCACGCCTACTCCGACGGCATGGGATTGCTGGTCGCCCAGGGAAAAACCATCTGCCCCCCAAAAGGCACCCCGGGACTGGTCATCACCAAAAACAAAAAACTGGAATTCCGGGACTTCCCCAAGGACACCGAACCCTCCGAGGATATCTGGATCGCCCTCTGCGGATTCAGCATGGTGCTGAAAAACAATACCATCCTCCCGGGAGACAGCCCTAAGGATCTCCACCCCCGCATGGTCTGGGGACTGAACCAAGACCATACCAAACTCTTCCTCATGGCCGTGGACGGACGACAGAAGGGATACTCCATGGGCGCCAATCTCTATGAATGCGCCCAGCTGATGCAATGGCTCGGCGCAACAGAAGCCCTGAATATGGATGGCGGAGGCTCCACCACCATGGTCTTCTGGGATCCCGTCATGAATACCCCAAGACTCCTCAACCGCCCCACCCAAGACGGAAAATACCAACGCCCCGTGGGCTGCTCCTTGGGGATCTGGTATCGGTAGCCTGAAGGCAGACACTGCCACCCGCCATGTATTCCAAATTCGACCCGAATGGCGGGGTAGATCTGGTATCGGTAGCCTGAAGGCAGACACTGCCACCGCAGACAGGCCAGGCCATGCCACCGCAGGGCCCGGCCGCTTCTTTTTCCATCCCCCCGCAAAATGGCAACACACACCCCCAGGGCGGGACCTCAAAGCAGGGACCAACCTCCCCCGCGGAAACACGGCAAGGAAAATCCCTATGGTTTTCCTGGAAAAATCCAAAGATATTTCAATCATTTATTGATTTGTTGATATATTTTACTATAGTTACAACATTACAGGATTTATCACCCCGCCCCGCCAGTTTTCTCCTTTTCCATGAAATCCCTGCCTGTTTTCCTCTGGCTCCTGGCCTTTGGCCTTTTGACGCTTTCGGTTCCTGCGGTGGAGTCTCCTGGAGAGACCTACCTTCGGTTGCCGCCCATGCAGAGCGCCCCGGTCATTGACGGGAAGAGCGAAGCCGGCGAATGGCGGATGGGCTCCCCCAGTTTTGGTTCCTACTCCCGGCAGACGGGGATGTTGAGCCGGCGGGACGTCCACCACTGCATTGGCTACGATGACACCTACCTTTTCCTCTCCCAACGCAGTGAACTGCCGCCTGCGCCCATGTCCTTGTCGGCGGGGGACCGGATTGTGGTGTCCTTTGGGGAGGATGGGCTGACCCCGGTGGTGTTCCAGCGGGATGGCTCCTGCGATGTGGCCGGGGTGGTTTCCCGGGCCACGCAGCACGACGGGACCCTGGATTTCGAGGCGGCGATTCCCTGGCGCGCCTTTGGGATTTCCTCCTTGGAGGAGGGAAGGGAATACCGTCTGCAGGTTGCCCGCATCTTCCAAAATCTATCCGAGGAAGTGACCTGGTCCTGGGGCGAGGCGGGGCGCTTTGTGCCGCAGCGGGGCATCCCCGCAGTGGGCTTCAAGACCTTTGGCAACCGTTGGAAGGCCACAGGATACGACATCCAGTGGTCGGCCTTCAATCCCGGGGAGGGCCCCACCCCGGTCAAACTCTCCGCGCTGATGGTCTCCATTGAGCCGCCGAGCCATTTGGACACCCGCCTTTCCCCGGAGCCCGGACAGGAAGTGGAAGGCACCCTGCGAGCCATCCTCCCCCCCCTGGACCGCACCATCCGCTCCTCCATCACTGACGCCAGGGATGGAAGCCTTCTCTACCAGCGAGACTTCTCCTGGCATGCAGGCACCGGCGTGGCCTACGTGGACCCCGACCCGCCCTACGTATTGGACATCGGCATCTACCCCACCAAGCGCGTGGCCAAGGCGCGCATCACCTGCGTAAACCGGGATAAACTGATGGCCCTCCAGGATATCTCCTTCCGCATCGAAGGAGAAGACGGCACCGTCTACTGCCGACTGCCGGCCGAAAACTTCCAGGCCCGCTGGCCCCTCCCCGAACTCCCCCTGGGCACCTACGACTTGGTGGCGGAATTTCGGAATGCCCAAGGCAAAACCACCGTCCTCAAGAGGGACTTCGCCATCCGCGACTTCCCCTGGCAGGGAACGAACATCGGACTCAAGCCCACCGTCCTCCCCCCCTATGTCCCCCTGACCTATAGCCAGGAAACCGTCACCGGGCTCCAAACCGCCTATCGACTGGGGGCGGCCCTCTGGGAATCCATCCAAGTCCCGGGAGGGGAACTCCTCGCCCGCCCCGTCCAACTGACCTTCGACGGCGTTCCCGCCACCCCCGCCACTCCCCCCGCCCTGCGGGAAGCCCGGGAAGACAAAATCACCCTGGAAAGCACGCTCGAAGCCCACGCCAAAGGCGTACGCGCCCGGCTCCTCCAGGAATATGACTTCGATGGATTCTGCAAGGTGACCCTGACCCTGGAACCCACGGAAGGCCCCGTCCCCCTCTCCTCCGTCCGGCTGGACATTCCCTTGAAAAGCGAGGATGTCCAGTACGTCTGCGCCCTGGGCAATGGCATGCGCAAGAACATCCACCGCCCCCTCGACGGGAAGGAGGGCCTCCTCTGGGAAAGCCTGGAGGAGAGCGGAAAGCAGTACCGGCACCATGGCTTCCGACCCTACATCTGGCTGGGGGAGACCTACCGGGGAATGGCCTTCGTCTGCGAGACCCCCCTCCACTGGCAACGGGCGGAAAAGAGTTCCGCCCAGGAAATCCTCCGGGAAGGAGACACCACGATTCTCCGCCTGAACCTAGCCAACACCCCCTTCCGACTGGAGGCCCCCAGAACCATCGTCTTCGCCCTCCAGGCCACTCCCACACGCCCCCAGGACCCCCTCTGGCGCAAACAATACGGCACAATGTACAATGGCCAGAACCCCCGCCAGGCACTCTGCCTGGAATACAACATCGCCAATGTCCTGCGCTTCATGTGCGCACGGGTGGACGACGGGGTCGCCCAGGTCCCCAACAACGACTGGTCCTTCGTGGACTACATGGCCGCCGCCACCTGGGAAACCGAGGGGGAGGTGCGGGAGTTCGCCCAGGGATATCTCCGCAGGAACGGCCTCACCGAGGAGAATTTCAGTGCCTGGGACAAGGGGGCGCAGGAGAAGGGGAACGACCTGGTCACCCGCATGTTCCAGGGATGCCGTTTCTGGAAGAACACGCAAATCAACCTGGCCTACATGAACCCCAAGGCATCCTGCCCCAGCTGGCCGGAGTGGGAAATGTATGTGGATGAATGGTACATGGGCGCATGGCGCCCCGAAAAGTCCTACTGGGACCAGTACTCCGGGCTCCCCGGCGAAACCTACATCGACTTCCTCCTCTGGAACAGCCTCCGCCTCATTGAAAAGGGTTGGAAGGGACTCTACCTGGACAATCTCTACGACTCCCTCTGCGAAGACCCCGAACTCTCCCCCTACGGCACGGAGGGGATGCCCATCTGGCACTTCTTCAAAATCCGCGAACTGGTCCGGCGCACCGCCGTCACATCCTACGAACACGGACTCATGCTCAATGGAAGACCCCTCCTGATGATCCACCTCACCGACTGCAATGTGGTCCCCTGGCTCTCCCTGGCCTCCCACGGACTGGACTGGGAAATGAATTTCGGCGACAAGCCCTACCCCCAGCGCTTCTCCGACGCCTATATCCAAACCGATACCCTCGGCACCCAGACCGGCGTCACCCCCTTCGTCCTGGTCAATGCCGCCGGCGCCAATGGCGTCGCCGCCACGAAATCCGCCCTGGCCCTGACCTTCGCCTACGGGCTCCTTGCCCAGACCGACTGCGGCATCACCCGCACCCCCTATTTCTTCCAACTCCGGGACGCCGTCTGGGAGTTCGGCTACGGGGAGCCCACCACCGAAGTCTTCCCCTGCTGGAGGAAGGACAACCCCGTGAAGGAATGCACCCCGGGCGTCCGCGCCTGCTTCCTCCGACGCGCCGACCGGCAGGCCATGCTCCTGGTGGGAAACCTGACGGATGCCGACACCACGGCGGAATTCCTCCTTCCCCAGGAATACACCGTCATCGACGGGGAGACCCGCCAGGAACACCCCCTCCTGGAAGGAAGGCGGCTCCTCCTTCCCGTCAAGGCATACTCCCCTGCCATCCTCTACTTGAAACCGACGAAATGACCCGGCCCGCCCGCCAGGCCACCTCCCTCTCCAGAAGAAATAGAATCATGAACCCAATCCAGCGCGTGGGCGTCGTCAACTGGGACTGCGCCCTCCCCTCCACCACGTTTTTCGGCGGCTACGTCACAAAATCCCTGGGGGAACCAAAATTCCGCGACCGCACCCCCTACTACGCCCTGGACCTGGACGGCGGGAAAATCGACTTTCCGGAACGCACCCAGGAGGCCTACGACCGGGAGATGCAATACGCCATCGACGCAGGCATCGACTATTTCGCCTACTGCTGGTATGACCGCGTCCCCCACCAGGACCACGTGGACACCTCTGCCGCCATCACCGTGGATGCCCATGTGTGCGAACTGGTGGGCGCACGGATGCGCCATCTCCAAAGCCCCCTGCGAGATGCACTGCATCTCTGCGCCATCCTCATCAACAACCACCCCTACCGGGATGAGGAACTCCAGGATCTGGCCAAGACCATGAAGGAGAAATGCTACGAGAAAATCCAGGGACGCCCCCTTGCCTTCTTCTACACCGCCCCCTGGGACGATGTCCAAGGCCGCCTGCGAACATTCTGCCGGGAGGCCGGGGTGCCCGCCCCCTTCTTCGTCCTGATGACCCCGGACGCCCCCCCGCCCCCCGGAACGGACATCGACGCCCTCTCCGCCTATGCATGCCCCGTCCACACCGGAACCTACAGGGGACTTTCCCAGGAATGCCTCAAGGCAAACGCCCTGCGGGCAAGCGGCACCTTCCCCTCCATCCCCCTCTTTGTCACAGGCTGGGACCCCGCCCCCCGGATTGCCCATCCCGTCCCCTGGTGCGCGTATTCCACAGACCCCTGCGCCCCCAAGGCCACCCCGGACCAACTCCTGGAGGCGGCAAAGTCCCTCAAGGATTGGATGCAGGAAAATCCCGGCGCCTCCCGCCTGCAGCATGTCCTGGCCTTTGCCTGGAACGAATTCGAGGAGGGGGCCTGGATTTGCCCCACCAAGGACTCCCCGACGGGCCTGAACCGGGAACGCCTTGACGCCTTCCAGAAAGTCACGGAACTCTGGCGGCAAACCCCGTAGCCCCCCCTGCACAGCCGCCCCCTTCCCTCCACGGCGCACGCCCCCTCCTCCCACGGGACGGAACGGGGCATGCGCCGTTTTCCTTTCCCCTTATAGTATCCCCCACGACTTCTTCCCACTCCAATCCTGCCGCTTCCCCTCCATGATTCAATCCATTGCCAGAGCAGTAGACATCCTCGACCTCCTTGCGGAATCCACCCCGGAAACAATCTCGGCCACCACCCTGGCACAACGCCTGGGACTCTCCCCCCAGACCGTGGGCAACATCCTCCGGGAACTCTACTCCCTCGGGCTGGTCAGCCAGGATTCCTCCCGGAAATACCGCCTCGGCTCCCATTGCTTCTACCTCGGACAGGCCGCTGACCATTGGCAAAGCCTGCGGAATGCCGGCAACCCAATCCTGAAGGAACTGCGCGACGCGACAAAATGCACCGTCTTCCTGGGAGTCATGGAAAACGACAGGCTCCTCTGCCTCTCCATCCTCAACCCACAGGATGAATTCTTCGCCCCACCCCCTCAACTCTGGATGGACCAACTCCACGCCACCGCATGCGGCAGGCTCCTGGTGGCACTCATGCCCGCCGAAGAACGGAAAAGGCTCTTCAAACGCATCGCCAGACGGCAAATCACCAACAAAACCGTCACCGATGTGGAAAAACTCACCTGCCTCTGCAAGGAAATCGCGGAAAGACAATATGCGGAAGTCCAGGACGAATCCGTGGAAGGAACCTGGTCCCTGGCTGTCCCCGTCCGCTCCATGACCGGGGAACTCATCGCAGGACTCGCCCTCTCCAATCAAATTGCCATGCGAGACACCCTCCCCCTGGAAACCCGCCTGGAACTCCTCATGGGCGCCGCCGCCAGAATCGGCGTGGCCGCCTGCTTCAACAAAAAATAAGAATCCTAACGAGGCAGAAAAATCTAGATCTCTAGAACTTCTAGAACCTCTAGAACCTCTAGAACCTCTAGCCCCCCCGCTGGCGGGGGGGACGGGGGGCATCCTCATGAACCCCGTTTACGGGGTGGGAGGCCCGTCTATCCCGTGGGTGGAGGCGGAGCGGGAACCCACGGGGGTAGGCGCGCCATGTTTTCCCCAGAACCCGGGGGACCATGGGCAAAAAAAA
>JAEDNW010000141.1:0-5844 GCA_016302315.1 Lentisphaeria bacterium | reverse complement strand
CCGGCGGCCACCAGGGCGGAGGTGGTGGAGATGTTGAAGGAGCGCCCACCGTCTCCCCCCGTCCCCACAATGTCCGTGCAACGGCCGGAGAAATGGACGGGAGTCATGTTCTCCCGGAGGAAACGGGTGCATCCGGTGAACTCCGCCACGGCCTCTCCCCGGGAGGACATCACAGACAGCAATCCCGCCGCCGCCTCCAGGGACTCGCCTTGGGAAATGCCCTCCATCATGGAGAAGCTCTCTTCCTCTGACAGGGTCTCCCCCGCCACGACTTTTTTCAGCAAATCCTTCAGCATGAGATGGAAGCCTCCTTAAGAAAGTTACGGATCTGTTCTTTTCCTTCCTGGGTCAAAATGGATTCCGGATGGTATTGGATGCCCTCCACCACCGCCTCGCCGGAGACGCACCGCCGAATCCCCATGATTTCGCCATCCGGGGTCTCGGCCGTCACCGCCAATTCCCCTGGCAGGCTCTCCCGTTCCAAGGCGAGGGAATGGTAGCGCACCGCCAGGAAATCCTGGGGCAGCCCCGCAAACAATCCCTTTCCGTCGTGGTGGATGGGGGAGGTTTTTCCATGCATGATGGCCTTGGCGTGGATGACCCTGGCTCCCAGGGCGGCGCCAATGGCCTGATGGCCCAGGCACACCCCCAGCATAGGCACCCGGCCCATGGCTTCCTGCACCAGCCCCATCAGGCAGCCCGCATCCTGGGGACGCCCCGGCCCCGGGGAAAGGAGAATGGCCTGGGGAGACAGGGCCAGCACCTCCTGGGGAGTCACCTCCCGGTTCCGCCGCACCTCCACCTCCAGCCCCATAGAGGCCAGCATGTGCACCAGATTGTAGGTGAAGGAATCGTAGTTGTCCAGCATGAAGATCATCGCAGTCCTCCTTCCGCAAATTCCACGGCCCGGAACAGGGCACGGGCCTTGTTGAGTGTCTCCTGATATTCCGTCTCGGGAACGGAATCCGCCACCACGCCGCATCCTGCCTGGACAGTCAGGCGGCCCTTCCGCACTTCCAGAGTCCGGATGACGATGGCCAGATCCATGTTGCCGTCGTAGCTGAAGTATCCCACGGCGCCGCCGTAGACGCCCCGGGGGCCGGGCTCCAGATCCCGGATAATCTCCATGGCCCGGATCTTGGGGGCGCCAGAGAGGGTTCCGGCGGGGAAGGCGGAGGCCACCAGGTCGAAGGCGTCGCACTCCCGGCGGAGGTGTCCCGTCACATTGCTCACCAGGTGCATCACATGGGAATAGCGCTCCACGTGCATGAACCGGGAGACCTCCACGGAGCCCGGGCGGGCGGTGCGCCCGATGTCGTTGCGCCCCAGATCCACCAGCATGAGATGCTCGGCCCGCTCCTTCTCGTCGGCCAGAAGCGACTTCTCCAGCTGCCGGTCCTGCTCGGGAGTGGCTCCCCGGGGCCGGGTACCCGCAATGGGTCTCACCTCGGAGATGCCGTCCTGGAGTTTCACCAGGGTCTCGGGAGAGGATCCCACCAGCACCTGCTCGCCCAGCTTCAGGTAGAACATGTAGGGAGAGGGATTCACGATGCGCAGGGCGCGGTAGAAGAGGAAGGGATGGAGATTGCTCTCCCCCTGGAAGGCCTGGGAGGGCACCACCTGAATCACATCGCCCTCCACAATGTGCTCCTTGGCCTTCCGCACCATCTCCAGGAAATCCTGCTTCGCCATGACGGGATGCAGCTCCCCATGACGCCCCGGACAGACCGCGATGTGACGGGTGACAGGACGCTGCAGGCGGGCGGTCAGGGAGGAAAGCCGCTCCTGGGCATGGGAAAAGGCCTCCTCCAGCCCCGGGAACCGGGAGACGTGGACATTGAGAATCACCTTGATGGTGTGGCGGCGATTGTCAAAGGCGATGATTTCATCCGTGAGCAGGAAGGCGCAGAGCGGGGTGTCCAGGGGGCGTTTCGGGGGAGGCAGCTCCTCGAAGAGTCCCGCCGCCTCGTAGGTCAGATAGCCGATGGCGCCGCCGGGCATGGGGGGCAGGCTGTCGTCCACCGCCACGGGTTCCTTGCCGATGAGGGTGCGGAGGGCGTTGAGGGGGTTTCCCTTGTATTTCAGGGCCGTCCTGCGGCCATCCGCCACGTAGTAGGGGATGCCGTCCTGGATCAGGAAGAGTCCGTGGGGATTCACCCCCAGGAAGGAGTAGCGCCCCGGCAGTTCCCCGCCCTCCACGCTCTCCAGCAAGACCACGTTTTCATCTTCCACAAATCGTTCCAGGACAGAGACAGGGGTTTCCATGTCTCCGCAGATTTCCCGGAACACAGGCACCACTTCTCCCGTGGCGGCTAGTTCTCGAAATCGGCTGAAGGTTGTTTCTTGCATGGTGAATTTCTCCGGAAGGCGGCCCGCCTGCCCCGTCGTCTTTCCGGAAGATGGGGAGGAAGCCAGGATGGAAAAGGAAGGAAGAAGGAAAGAAGAGAAGGGGAGGAAGATTCGGGGATGGGGAGGAACAAAAAAAAACCGCACCCAGTCCTGATGAGGATTCAGGTCTGGATGCGGCACAAAAAAAAGGCGGGTCGAAGATGATCTCTTCAATCCGCCAAGTCTGATTCTATCGCTTGATTCCTACGCAAACAATCCAGCCCTGACGGAACTACCGCCAGCGCCACCCAAAAAAGGGAGAAGGATTGTTGCTCGAATTTCGCATAATGCCCATATTGTAACCAGCCACCGCCAATTTTCCAAGGAAAAAGAAAAGTTTTTTTCCCGAAAAATGTGGGAATCATGCCTTTTGGGGAGGGAAAAGGAGAGAGAAGGCCCAGCGGGCCAGGGGGCCGGCCACCAGAAGCAGCCAGAAGAGCGCCATGGGGAGGTTCCGCAGAAAGGTGCCCAGCCAGACCCTGGGGAAGAAGCCCAGGGAGAATTTGAAAATCAGCGTCGCCCAGGCACTCATCAGGGGACACATCACCGCCGCCATGCAGCAGGACAGGAAGACTTTTCCAGGCTGGCCCTGGCCCCCCCGCACCCAGCTCAAAGCGCTGGCGACGCCTCGGACCAGGGGGGGGTGCCGGCCCAATGCTGGGTCACCATCACCAGCGCCGTCATCATGGGCAGTTCCCAGGCCAGGGTCCGTAGGAATTCCAGACATCCCGCCCACATGGGAATGTGATTGTTGGCTTCCATGCCCACCACCATGACGGCGGACATCATCAGGGCAAAGACAAATTTCTCCCAGGGCGTTTTCGGCATCTCCCAACTCCTGTTGCGTAAAAAACAAGCGAGCAGAGCCGGTCAACTGGACTTATGTGACAGGCACTGCTCGTTGGGGATGCTCAGGATTTCGGGGTACTATAACCATTTTTCCTGGGGTTCCGTCCCCTGCCCCGCCAGGAATTCCAGGGGAAAATCTCCGGTTCAGCGGGTGATATTGCGCCCCCAGAGATACCGTCGGTAGTGGAGCATCACCCAGGGGATCTTCCCCACTTCGTCCTGGCCACGGACGAGGAGTGGAATGCCCAGATGAGGAAGACGGCCAAGGCCAAGGGAATGACGGAGGAGGACTTCCGCAGGAAGTACCGCATCAACGGATGGCTCCCCGACGGAGACAGGGCGGTCATCGCACCGGGGTCCTCCCCACGCTTCGCCTTCTCCCACGAGATGGGGCACTGGATCAAGACCAAGAACCCGGATGTCTGGGCCTCCCTTCGCCAGGTTGTGGACGAGGCCCTGACCGAGCTGGGGAAGGCCGGAATGGAGGCCCGGAGGGAGCGCTACGCGGGCGTCTCCTCCGAGGTGGAGGAGGAGTTCATCTGCGACTGCATCGGCGAGGCCATGGAGAACCCGTCCTCAATCCAGTCCTTCGTCAGCGCCCTGGAGGCGAAGGACGCAGGACTGGGACGCCGCATCGTTGATACGCGGGTTCTTTTCGTAGGGGATGATCTCATCCACCTTCTTGTAAACGATGTTCATTTCGTTTCCTTTCTTTGGTTTTTACTTGTGATGATCGAATTTTGCTGAACTTTTTGGCAAATCTCGATTAACTTTTGCGATTTTCTCTTGCATTTTTCGATGGACGTGCCATATTAGACCATGGTGGTAAAAGGAGACGTCCCATGCAAATCGAGAGAAATATCGTAAGTGATCTTTTGAAATGGAAAGAATCACCACTTCGCAAGCCACTGCTGCTCAAAGGAGTCAGGCAATGCGGAAAGACGTGGATTCTCAAGCATTTCGGAGAGAAGCACTTTTCCAATGTGATCGACTTCAACTTCGACAAAGACCCTCAGCTGGCATCTTTTTTTGCCGGAGTATATGATTCTCAAAGAATCATCACCCAGCTGAGCGCCTACTCCGGGCAGAAGATTATGCCCCGCGACACACTGGTCATTTTTGATGAAATCCAGAGCTGCCCGAATGCACTGAACTCATTGAAGTATTTCTGCGAAGACACCCCGGAATACATGGTGGCGGCGGCTGGTTCCCTTATCGGTATTGCCCTTGCCGCAAAGGACAAGACGGGATTCCCCGTCGGGAAAGTTGACATTCGCGAGCTGACACCGTGTTCTTTCGACGAATATCTCCGTGCGGTCGATCCGGCCATGCATGAATACATCAAAACAATTCCGCTGGAACCGCTTGCCGATGCGTTCTGCACCCGGTTGAGCCTCTATCTTGCCGAATACCTGACTGTGGGCGGAATGCCCGCCGCCGTCAACGCCTTCCTGGAGACGCGCGACTGGCAGGCCGTGGAACAGGAGCTCGACTCCATCCTTCAGGCTTATGAAGCAGATTTTTCCAAACACATCCCAGCCAGAGACATTCCAAAGCTCTTCCAGATATGGAATTCCATTCCAACGCAGTTTGCCCGGGAGAACCGCCGTTTTATGTTCGGCGAGGTTCGTGAGGGGGCAAGAGCGAAAGATCTTGAGGATGCGCTCCAGTGGCTGTTGAATGCCTCAATGGTTCAGAAGGTGAATGCCGCAGATGCTCCGGAATACCCGCTGACAGCGGTAATGGATCAGAAGACATTCAAACTGTATCCGACCGATGTCGGTATTCTGCGGAAACTTGCCCGTGTTTCTCCGGAAGTCACCGTAAACAGTCAGAATATTTTCTCTGATTTCAAAGGGAGACTTGCTGAAAATCTTGTACTTGAACAGTTTTATGCCTTGGGCATAAAGCCAATTTGCTACTGGTTTAACAGCAAGGGCAAGGCCGAAATTGATTTTCTCATACAGGACGGAAACAGGATTGTTCCGGTGGAAGTCAAATCCGGCTTGAGCGTCAATGCCAAGTCCCTGAAATTCTACCGCAGCCAGTACAAACCGGGAATTTCGATTCGCGCCTCCATGAAAAATCTCCGGTTGGATGATGGTCTGCTGAATGTTCCGCTTTATCTTCTGGGCGAACTCCCCCGGCTTTTGAAACAGGCGCAAGAAGCCATGAAATAGGCGGAGAAGAGGTTTTCAATCATTTAACCGTATATGGGTTAAATCTGCTCCTGTCGGTTAAATGTCGAGGCTGAAGCGGTTCGCAGATGCGCCGTAAAGGCCCGTTACAGCCCCGCTGTCGCGTCTTGCGGGCCGATGGCGGACGTGATCCGGACCGCGCCCGGAGGCGACCCAGCGGCTTTTTTGTCAGCTGCAAGCAAGTCTGCTTCATAGGCCAAGTCCTTCCGCGCCCCCGTAAATCCTTGATACATAGGGGGGACTATGCATTTTTCTATTGGGAACAGGGAAAGGCAACAGCGCTTCTGCGTGGAGGAGGTTCCTTTCGAGGTAAATGCAACATTTGGGAACGGGTAAATGCAGCGCCCTCCTGCCTATGTAGTGTCTGCTGATTAAGGCAGTGTTTTTACCCAAAAAGCAAGGAAAGTAG
>JAEDNW010000140.1:0-5891 GCA_016302315.1 Lentisphaeria bacterium | reverse complement strand
GCCAGGGCGGCGGCCACGCTGGCGTTCAGGGAGTTCACGTGGCCCTGCTGGGGAATGGCGCAGACATGGGGGGCCGTCATGCGGATGAACTGGCCCACGCCGGAATCCTCGCCGCCCACCACCAGGAGAAGCTTTTCCGGGCGCAGGGCGGCCACCTCCTCCAAGGTGCTCTTGCCTTCCCCGTCCAGGGCCGCCACCAGATATCCCTCCTCCATGGCAATCTTCACATACTGGTTGCTGGAGCAGTTCACGGCCACCTGGAGATATTCGCAGGCGCCGGCGGCGGTCTTGGCCACTGCCGGCGTCACCAGGCTGCCTCCCTTCCGGGGAAGCAGGACGCTGCTCCAGCCCAGCACTTCGCAGGTGCGCATGATGGCCCCCACGTTCCGGGGATCTTCAATGTTGTCCAGCAGCACCATCCTGGGGGCGCCCAGGATTTCCGCAAAGGGGGTGTAGGGGAAGGGGTCGCACTCCGCCACCACGCCCTGGTGCTCCCGGGTGCCGCTGGCTTCCCCTAACTCCGCACGGCTGTGCCAGGAGACGGCTATGCCCCGATGCTTCGCCTCGGAGACCAGTTTCCGCATCCGGGGATTGCCCTCGGTGCCCTGGGCGATATGAATGCCGTGGAGACGGCGACGGGAGGCGAGAATGGCTTCAGTGACGGGGTTGATGCCGTAGAGCAGTTCGGACATGGGAAGGCAGGGAAAAGGGAAAAACTACTGAATCAGGAAGGGGAAGCTCTTGTTCTGGTCCGCCGCCTGCTGGATCTGGAGGGCCGCCCGGGTGGTGCGCAGAACATACGGGGTGGTGAGCTGGAAGGGAACCGGCTCCCCCTGGATTTCCTGAAGGAAGTCGTGGAGATAGGTGGATTCCTGGTTGGGCGGGCATTTCAGAGCCCTGGGCTTCTTGTCCCGTGAGGTGGCGATGGTCAGGCTGGGATCGGAGGAATTGCATTCCAGCACCCCGTTGTCGCCATGGACGATGATGCGCCAGTTCCGGGGCTTTCCCAGCTCCACGGCGTCGGGGGAGAGGTAGGAGACATCGCCGATGACGCCCACATCGTTGGCCAGGCGGAGCATGAACTGGGCGCAGTCCTTGAACCAGGGGGTGGCGGAGGCCTTTCCGTTCCAGACCCGGGCTCCGGTGACTTCCACCACGGAGCCGCCGGTGAGCCACTGGACGGCCTCGATGGCGTGGACGCCGATGTCGTTGATGGTGCCGCCGTGCTTTCCGGGCTCGAAATACCATCCCGGCCGGGTCTTGGCCATCAGGGGATGCTGCCCGGTGATGTTGATGGTGCGCACCTGGCCGATGGCGCCGTCCAGGATCTTTTTGCGGAGCTGGCGCACGGGGCCCAGCCACCGCAGGCCGAACATGCATCCCACCTTCAGGTTGCTTTTCCGGGAGAGCTCCTGGATTTTGTCACACTCCGCCAGGGTGGTGCAGAGGGGTTTGTCCGCCAGGACATGGCGTCCTGCTCGGAGGGCCTGGATGGCCAGGGCGCCCCGTCTGCCGTAGTAGTCCCCGATGCCGATGATATCGCAGGGGGTGGAGGCCAGCATGGCATCCATGGAGGAGTGGGTGATGGTGAGTTTTCCGCTTTGCTGATAGGCCAGCCGGGTCTTGGTATTCTCCTCGCAGATGGCCACCACCTGGATCTCCTTCCGCATGTCCATGGCCTCCTTCAAGAGGGCGAAAATATGCTGATGTCGTACGCCGACGATGGCGAGTCTCAAGGGAGGCATATTCTGGGGGGAGGGGTGGGGCAGACGCAATGGGTCTGCAGGGCGGGAAAGGGGGAAAACAAACGGGAGGAAGATACACCGTTTTACGGTTTTGTCAAGCCCGTTTGTTTTTTGTCAGGTGCTGTGGCACAGGGGATTGGAGGGGCCAAGGAGGCAAAAGGTTCCCGGGAAGGGGAGCGTTTTCCTGGAAGAAAATGGGTCTGGGATAGCCAGAAAATCCGGGGAGAAATTTTCCGCCTTTTTTCCTGGGGAAAAGGCTATTTCCTGGGAGCCGGAGGAAAGGGGGCTATCTTATGGAAATGCGTGGATTTCCTCCCGTCTTCCCTGTCTCTCCCTTCCCTTTCCCCCCTTCTTCCTCCCTCCTCCCTCCTCCTTTCCTATGTCCTGGACCGCTCCCTGGATTTCCGCCGTTCCCGGCTGGGTGAACGTGGGCCGTGTCGCCGCCCGCGATCTGCCTGCCCATTCCCGCCCCGCCCCCTATCTCCGCCGCCGGTTCTTTCTGGAGCAGGAACCCGCCTCTCCCTGCCGCCTGCAGCTGGTCAGCGCAGGATGGCACGAACTCTATGTGAACGGAGAGAAGGCGGACGACCGGGTTCTGTCCCCCTGCGTCAGCCAGTTCGATGTCCATGTGAATGGGGTGACCTATGATTTGACGGGACGCCTCCACCAGGGCTGGAATGCCCTGACGGTCCTCCTGGGCAACGGCCTCTTCAATCCCGATACGTCGGAGGTCTGGAATTTCCTCCATGCCGCCTGGCGGGATTTCCCCCGGATGAGCTGCCGCCTGTTTCTGGGAGACCAGGAGGTGCTGAAAAGCGACAACACCTGGCGCTGCCAGGAAAGCCCCCTGGTCTACAACAGCTTCCGCTCCGGAGAGTGCTACGACTTCTCCCGGGAGATTCCCGGAGTCTTCCAGGCGGATTTTCCGGATGACACCTGGGTGAATGCCTGTGTGGTCCGGCCGCCGGCCGGCGCAGTGCGCTGGGAGGAGATGGAACCCTGCCGCATCTGCCAGCGCCTGACTCCCGTGGAAATCCGTCCCCTGAAGAACGGGGAGGTGATGGTGGACATGGGAACGAATCTCACGGGCTGGGCCCAGGTGGAGCTGGAATTCCCGGAACCCCTGGCGGAACCCCAGGAGGTGCGCATGCTCTTCGGGGAACGCCTGAATCCGGAGGACGGCACCGCCGAACGGGGAAATGTGAACATGTTCATCCTGGAGGACTGCCCCAACCAGGAATCCCGGGCGATCCTGGCCGCCGGAAGACAGCACTTCTCCTGGCGCCAGTACTTCACCTACTTTGGATATCGCTATATCCATATCCAGGGCAATGGGTTGGAGAATGTCAAGCTGAAGGTGGAGGGTCTCTTCATCCACAACGATTTCCCCCAGGCGGGAGAGTGGACCAGCTCCTCTCCTGCCCTGAACCGGCTTCAGCAGGTGGTTCTCCAAAGCTATCTCTCTAATTTCACCGGAATCCCCACGGACTGCCCCCACCGGGAAAAGAACGGGTGGACAGGGGACACCTCCCTGGCCATGGAGACCGGGCTGTGGAACTACCACGCCCAGAAGGCCTACCAGAACTTCCTCCGGATCTGGGTGGACGGACAACGCCCCAGCGGAGAACTGCCTCCCATCGCCCCCGTGGCCGGCTGGTACTGGAACTGCGGCCCGGGATGGGATGCCCTCCTCTTTGTGGCCTGCTGGAATCTCCTCCTCTACTGCGGCGACGATTCCCCTGCCCGGGAACACTATGAGGCCATGAAGTGCTATCTGGCCTTCTCGGAGCAGATGGAGGTGGATGGCCTGGTGGAATACGGCCTGGGGGACTGGTGCGCCCCCGGCCGCAAGGTCTTCCCCGCCTTCCGCCTCACCTCCTCCGGCTGGATCTGCTTCATGCTGGAGAAGTTCGCCTTCTTCGCCCGCCGCTTCGGCCATCAGGAGGATGCCCGGCAGGCGGAGGCCCGCCGGGAACGGATGAAGGCTGCCCTGCGCCAGGAGTATCTCCGGCCGGATGGGACGGTGGAGCAGGATTTGCCTGCCTCCATCGCCTGCTTCCTTTACTTCGGATTGTGCCAGGGAGAGGAGGAGGAAACGCGTCTGGTGGAGCGTCTGGTCCGGAAGGTCCGGGAAAACGGGCACCGGGTCAGCTTCGGGATCTTCGGGGCCAAGTGGATTCCCCGGGTGCTGGCGGACCACGGCTTTGCCGCCGATGCCCTGGAACTCTTCCTGCAGCCCCACTTCCCCGGCTACCAGAACATGCTGCTCCATGGCGCCACCACCCTCTGGGAAACCTGGGAGGGAATGGATTCCCTCCAGCATATCATGTTCGGGGATCCCTCCGCCTGGGCCTACCAGTATCTGGGGGGCATCCGTCCCCGGATTTCCGCCCCGGGCTTTGCCGCCGTGGATCTGGCGCCCCAAATGCCGCCCCAGCTGGATTCCTTCCAGTGCCGTCATCGTCTTCCCGATGGCCGGGAACTGGCGGCGGGCTGGCAGCGCCAAGGCCAGGAGGTCGTCTACCGGGTGCACATTCCCCAGGGGATCCAGGCGACCCTTCGCCTTCCGGGAAAGGCTTCCCAGGAGATTCCCGAAGGGGATTCCCAGTATCGGCTCTAGTTCGCCCCTCTTCCTCTCCCCGGAAACTGCCTCTTCCGGCGGGGAGGAGGGAAAAAAAGACGGGATCGCCTGCCATGATCTGCCATGCCCCCCTGACCCCGGAACAGCAGCGCCGGAGTCAATTCCACTACTGCTGCTACTGCGGCATCAACGGCATCTCCTATATGTGCCTGGGAGAGACGGTGATCGTCCTATTGGCGGTGCGTCTGGCCATGCCGGACTGGGCCGTGGCCGCCATCAGCTCCATGATCTTCTTCGGCTTTGCCCTCATGCCCCTGGGAAAGTGGATGACCGCCCGGGTGGGGGGCGCCCGCAGCCAGGCGGGATTCTGGGTGGCCCGGAACATGGTGGCGGTGGGGGTGGCCTCCAGTGTTCTCTGGAGCCGTCTGGGACTCCATGGGGTGGCGGTGGCCTGCATCCTGGGAGGAGCCTTCCTCTTCTACGGATTCCGGGCTGCCGGAGTGGTGATGGCGATCCCTCTTGTCGGAGATATTTCCACCGAGAAAACCATGGGGCGTCTCATTGGCGTGAGCCAGCGGCTCTTCAACTCCGCCGCCGCCATCAGCCTGGTGGGCGTCTCCCTCATGATGTATTTCCTGGATTCCATCTGGACCCTCTTCGGCATCATCCTCTTCGGGGCGGTCTGCGGAGTCACGGCCTCCCGGTTCCTCCGGCGCATCGACGAGTCGGGAAGCCTGCAGGAAAATGCCCGGCATCCCCTCCGCAAGGACTTGCCACAACTCTTCCGCTCCTCCCCCATCCGACGCATGATCCTGGGACGCATCTGCGGAAATCTCTGCCTCCTGATGACAACCTCCATCTCCCAGCTGGCCCTGAAGCGGGGCTACGGCATCAGTGATTTCGAGGCCCTCCGCTTCACCCTAATCATGTATGCCACCAAGTCTCTGATGTCCACCTACTGCTCCCGCCTGACGGAATGGATCAGCTCCCGGGGCGCCCTCCAGATCTTCTTCCTCTGCTCCGCCGCGGTTGCTCCCCTCTGGCTCCTGGCCCCCGCACACTACTCCTTCTGGTATGCCCTGATCCTCTTTATCCTGCTGGGCTTCGGAGAATGCGGGGCGGAAATCGGCAAGGGAATCTACTTCCTGCAATGCGTCCCCCGAAATCTCCAGACCTCCGCCTCCGTGGTGGTCTCCCTGCTGGATGGCGCCCTAACGGGCCTGATGGCCATCGGACTCAATGCCCTCCTGCTGAGAGGCGGAGAATGGCTGGCTGGTTGCGCCGGGGCAGAAGCCTCCTCCCTGGCCAAATATCAGGGATACTACTGGCTGGCTCTGCCCATTCTGGTCCTGGCTTTTGTGGGGGTCTCCCGCCAACAGCTCCTTGCCCGCGCCCGGAAATAAGAAAGGCAGAGGAGGCTCGGCAACAGCACCAAGGGGTATTCCCCATCCCCCGGAATACCCCGGCCGGGAACCCCCGGGGGGCGGTGTCACGCCTCTAGGATCGGAAAAGATCCACTAGGATGGCGGCGGCCAGGAAGACGCCCACAGCCAGGCCGGCGATGC
>JAEDNW010000139.1:0-5895 GCA_016302315.1 Lentisphaeria bacterium | reverse complement strand
GGGATAGTTTTCCGGGGTGGGGTAGGCGTTGTCAACAATGCTGACGAGCATGGGAGGAAAGGGAAGGGGGGGAGGGGAGAAGGGTTACACCGGGGTGGGGTGGGTGGGGAGTCCTTTCAGGTGAGAGGTCTGGTTCCAGGCCACCAGTTCCCAGGCATTTTCCCCGGGGTGGAATTGGAGGAGGGAGAGGGAGGCGTTTTCGGGCAGGGGAATGCGGTTCTCCGGAGGAAGGGGACCGGTGGTCAGCTGGAAGATCTTCCCCAGGGCGGCTCCGTGGGTGACCAGAAGGATCTGCTGGCCGGGCCGGTGCTGACGGGCCAGCTTCCCCAGACAATCCCAGACCCGCTGCCGGAATTCCCGGGGACTCTCCCCGCCGGGGACGGAAAAGTCCTGGGCCGGTTCGTGGCGGAAGGACTGCATGAGGGCCGGATGGCTCTGGCGGATCTCCTGATGGGGGCGCCCCTGGAGTTCTCCCAGGTTCCATTCCCGCAGGCCGGGTTCCGGAATGGGCTGGAGATCCCGGTGCCCCGCCGCCAGAATGATGGCCGCCGTATCCATGGCCCGGGCCAGATCGCTGGCGTAGCAGGCGTCCAGGGGGGCACGGTAGAGGGCCTCCGCCAGAGCGGCGGCCTGGCGCAGCCCGGTGCGGTTCAGTTCCCCCTCCTGCTGTCCCTGGAGGATTCCCTTGAGGTTTTCCCGGGTTTCCCCGTGGCGGACCAGGAGGATGCGGAGGGCGTCTTGGTTTAGAGGAAATGTGTCCATGGGGGTGTTCCGGTGGGATAGACGTTGTATCCCATGTCGAAGAGGGCCTTATGGTTCAGGCAGTTGCGCCCGTCAAAGAGGAAGGCGGGCTTCTGGAGTCCCTGGAGGATTTTCTGGTAGTCCAGGGACTGGAAGAGGGGCCAGTCGGTGAGGAGGAGGATGGCGTGGGCGTCCTGGCAGGCCTGGTAGGGATCTTCCCAGTAGGTCACCTTTCCGCCGGCGTCCCCCAGTTCCTTTCGGGCATTGTCCAGGGCTTTGGGGTCGCAGATGGCCAGGGAGGCCCGTTCCGCCAGCAGTCGTTGGCAGACCGCCAGGGCGGGGGTGTCCCGGATATCTCCGGTGTTGGCCTTGAAGGCGAATCCCAGGATGGCCAGTTTCTTTTCCGTGACGGTGTTGAACATGGCCTCCAGGATTTTCTCCACGAAGCGCCGGGCCTGGTAGTCGTTGATCTGCACCACGCTTTCCCAGTAGTGGGCCACCTCAGGCAGGCCGTAGTGCTCGCAGAGATAGGCCAGATTGAGGATGTCCTTCCGGAAGCAGGAGCCTCCGAAGCCGATGCCGGCCCGGAGGAATTTGGGGCCGATGCGGGAATCCAGGCCCACGGCATGGGAGACCTGGTCCACGTCTGCCCCGGTCTTTTCGCAGAGGGCGGAGATGGAGTTGATGGAGGAGATGCGCTGGGCCAGGAAGGCATTGGCCACCAGTTTGGTCAGCTCGCTGGACCACAGGTTGGTGGTGACCAGCTTCTCCCGGGGAACCCAGTGGGTGTAGATCTGGGCGATGGCCTCCACGGCCTCCTGCCCCTCCGGGTCGTCGGTGCCGCCGATGAGGACCCGGTCCGGGGAGGTGAGATCCTGGATGGCGGTACCCTCCGCCAGGAACTCGGGATTGGAGACGATGGGGAAGTGGAGTCCCTTGGCATTGGCCTGGAGCACCCGGGAGAGGGCCTGGGCGGTGCGGACGGGGAGGGTGCTCTTCTCCACCACGATCTTCCCCTCCTGGGCGTATTCCACGATTTCCCGGGCGGTGCGCTCCAGGAACTGGAGATCGGAGGCCCGTCCCGCCCCCAGGCCGAAGGTTTTGGTGGGGGTGTTGACGGAGACGAAGATCACATCGGCCTCCCGGACGCCGGTGGGGATGTCGGTGGAGTAGAAGAGATTGCGTCCCCGGCAGCGTTCCACCACCTCCTGGAGTCCTGGTTCGTAGATGGGGAGATGGGGGGAGTTCCAGGCCTGGATGCGTTCCTGGTTGATGTCCACCACGGTGACCCGGTATTCCGGGCAGCGGTCGGCGATGACGGCCATGGTGGGCCCGCCCACGTATCCTGCCCCGATGCAGAGGATGCTGCGGATTTTCTTCATGGTGATGGGGTGGGGTGGATGGCGTTTAGAGGGGGCGGATTTCCGGCGGGCAGGCCAGGATGGTCTTTTCCACTTTTCCCAGGCTGTTGCGCCGGCATTCCGCCTGGATGTCGCCATAGGGGGTCTTGATGGTGCTGGCGAGGTAGTGGATGCTCTTGGGCAGCTGGGGTTTGAAGTGGAAGGTGCGGTATCCGGGGGAGGCGGGGGTGATGCCCAGGGCCACGGCCCGGAGATACCAGGAGGGGAGGCTGGACCAGCCGTGGCAGAGGGAGCCGGCGAAGGTGAAGTCCTCTCCTCCCAGCTCCGTTTCCCAGAGGGTGGAGGAATCCTGGAAGAGGGAGGGGGTGAAGACCTGGAGGAGCCGTGGGAAGATCTTCTCCCGCCAGGAGATGGGGAGTTTCAGGGAGCCCATGAGCCAGTAGGGGAGGGTGGAGGTGGTGCTGGGCAGGATGGATCCCTCCTGCCGGGCCGTCTCCAGGGCCTTCAGCACGTGGCCCCGGTCGTACCAGGGAATCACGTCGTTGTAGATGGCCAGGAACTGGATGTGCTCATGGAAGGGGGTGTTCTCCTTTTCGCTGGTGCGGTAGAGGATTCTCTCCTCCGACAAGAAGAAGCGGTCCACGCTTTCGGCCAGCCTCTGGGCCTGCTGCTCCAGCTGGGCGGGGGTGCCGGCATTCACCAGGGGCATGCGGAGATGGCGGGAGAGGAGGGCGGCGGCCCGGAGGGCCTCGATGAGGTAGAGATTGTAGGGGGCCTGCCACTCTCCCGGGGTATTCTCCCGCCCGTCCAGCCCGGGCTGCCACTCGCAGAAGTTCCAGATTTCGGGGTGGTTTCCGGGGGTGGCCAGGCAGATTTCGGATTCGGGAGCCGTGGGCCGGATTCTCTGGATGGCGGCCGCGAGAATGCGGTCGATGGTGGGCAGCAGGGGCATGACCAGAGCGGGGTCGCCGCTATGGAGATAGAGCTCCCAGCTGGCGGCGACGAAGACCAGGCCGAAGATGGGGATGGACAGGTGGAGGTCGCCGGGAGAGCACATCTGGATGGTCTGGGCCCCTTCATTCCAGTGCTCCGCCAGAAGCTGGTAGCAGTCGGACACGAATTTGTAGTTTCCCCAGACGGGATAGCCGTAGAGGGCCTGGTTCCGGGCGTCGTAGGCGTAGAGGCCCTGCTCCCGCATGGGGCAGTCCTCGAAGTGTTCGTGCTGGCAGCACACCAGGGTGCGCAATCCGGTTTCATCCAGCCGCCGGAGAAGGCTGTCGCTGCAGTCCACCAGCAGGGGCTCCAGGGGAAGGAACCGTTGCACGGGCCGGATGCCCAGATACCCGATTTTCGGGGGACGCGAGGCGTGGGTGGCATGGAGTTCCAGGTAGCGGGCGCCCAGGCGTCGGAGCCGGTGGGTGAAGGTGAGGGGTTTTCCGCTGCAGTGGATGCGGTCGGCGTAGTTCCGGCCTCCGATGGCGGCCCGGACCCGTCCGTCCCGCAGATGTTCTCCGTGGCCCACATCCAGGATGGTGCCTTTTTCTGCCTGGAGCGTCAGGGTGAGCCAGCCGGTGCGCTCCTCTCCCAGATCCACAATGAGGTACCAGCCATTGGCTTCCGGGGGACGCTGGGGCCAGGAGAAGCAGTAGGAGGACTGGTTTTCCTCGGTGAGGAGGAAGGGGATGGGCTGGGCAAAGCGGAGGGTCTGCCGGTGATCTTCGACACCCGGGGTCAGGAAGGTTTCGTCCACCACCCGGGATTGCAGGAAGTCGGTGGACATCTGTTCGGCGGCGGTGGGGGCGGGGGCGCCGGCAGGTGGCTCCGGACGGAAGAGGAATCCCGCCTGCACCACATGGACGTCGGGGAGGAGGGAGGCCTCGTAAAGCTGGGGATCGTGGAGGACTTCGGGGGTGGCCAGGCCACTCTGTTCCCGGGCGTTTTCCCAGCGGGGGGTGGCGGTGGTCTGGTGGTAGATGAAGGCGTTCCCCAGCTGCCCGGAGAGATGGATGCCGTTGCCGGATTCATAGGCGGGGCAGGGGGCGCATTGCCAGGTTGCATCCGTGGCGTCCCACCGGGTCTGTCCGTTCCACAGCTCCACCCAGAGTCCCGGGGGCAGAATGGCGGTGGTGAGGGATTGCCGGCCCAGCACATGGACCCGGAATTCCAGCAGATTTTCCTTCCCGCTCTTCCAGAGGCGGCGGAGATTCACCCACTGATAGCACATCCTCCCGGGGAGATTGGGGGGCTGGGAGACAGTGGTGGCGGAACCGCCGTTGCAGGAGACCTGGAAGGAAGAGGAGGCGGAGATGCGGAGGCGGGGATTGGCCAGGGGCGGCAGGGTGAGGACGCGCCGGAAGACAGCGTAGGCATCTTGGGTATACCCTTCCTGGGGCAGCCAGATCCATTGGGCGGGAACGTGATGGGCGGCCATGGTTGTAAAATCCTATAATTCTCTTTCCTGTAGTTGGATATGGAGTGCGCTGAGAGACTGGGTCAGATGGGCGTATCCCCGCTCGATCATATCGGCGTTGCGGATGAGGGAGGTGCCGGTGGCGCAGCAGGCGGCGATGACCAGGGCCATGCCGGCGCGGATGTCGGGGGAGAGCAGTTCGGCGGCGTGGAGCCGGCTGGGGCCGGCCACCACCACCCGGTGGGGATCGCAGATGACGGCGTTGGCCCCCATGGAAATCAGGCGGTCCACGAAGTAGAGGCGGCTCTCGAACATCTTCTCGAAGAAGAGGACGCTTCCCCGGGCCTGGCTGGCGGCTACGATGAGGCAGCTCATCATGTCGGAGGGGAACTGGGGCCAGGGGCCGTCGGCGATGGTGGGCATGGAGTTGTCCAGGTCGGGTCTCACCACCAGGGGTTCATCCTGCTTCAGGGTGATGCGGCCGGGTTCCAGCTGAAGATTGGCCCCCAGGCGCTGGAAGACCCGTTTGGTGCTCCAGAAGTCGTGGGGGACGAGATTGCCGGTGAGTTCCACCTCTCCGCCGGTGGCGGCGGCCAGGGCCAGGTAGCTGGCGGCGTTGACGTGGTCCGCATTGATGGTGAATTCGGCGCCGTGGAGTTTTTCCACGCCCCGGATGCGGAGGAGATTGGTCTCCACCCCCTGGATGTCGGCGCCCATGGCGTTGAGGAGTTGGGCCAGCTGGGTCACATGGGGTTCGCAGGCGGCGTTGCGGATGGTGGTGACACCGGGGGCCAGGACGGCGGTCATCATGATGTGCTCGGTGGCGGTGACGCTGGCTTCGTCCAGGAAGAGGGGGGCGGCGTGGAAGTTCCGGGGATCCTTGTAGAAGTGGTATGCCCCGTCTTTTGGGGTGCACTCCACCCCCAGACGCTCCAGACCGTAGAGGTGGGGATCGATGCGGCGGCGGCCGATGACGTCCCCCCCGGGATGGGGCAGATGGGCTTCCCCGGTCCGGACGGCCAGGGGGCCGGCGAAGAGGAGAGAGGTGCGCAGGGCGTGGCAGAGGGTCTGGGAGGGGGAGGAGGAGCGGAGGCTATCCGCCTGGAGAAGGACGCTCTCCTGGTCCTGCCACTGGGCCCGCACCCCCAGCTCCTGGGCAATGGCCAGCATGTTGCGCACATCCAGAATGGGGGGGACGCCATGGAGCAGGACGGGCTCCTGGGTGAGGAGCGCGGCGGCGATCATGGGGAGGGCGGCGTTCTTGTTGCCCTCCACCCGGAGGGTTCCGACGGCCCTCTGGGGACCTGGGATTTCCAGTGCTTTCATGGGAAAAAGGGGGGGGAATCCGGGGGGCGGCGGGTCAGTAGCGCCAGCGGAACCGGT
>JAEDNW010000018.1:0-25906 GCA_016302315.1 Lentisphaeria bacterium | reverse complement strand
GGGGCGTCGGGGTGTCCCCTTCCCGAAAAGGGATAGAGAAAAGATAGTCCCTATCCAGGGAAATGCAAGCTACTTGGAAAGAAAATGGCGTCGTCTGTCCCAGGGGCTGCGGCGCCTCGGGGAAGACAGGGGGGAATCAGGATTTGATTTTGCAGATGTGGCAGGTGGCGCAGTTCAATTCCGCCGGGGGTTCGTAGCGGCCTCCCGCCTTCCGGGCCGCCCGGATCTTGACGGCGTTGAGGATGGCCAGGAAGACGCCCAGCACCATGAAGGCGCCCGGGGCAAAGCGTAGCAGGGAGAAGCCCTGCCAGGATTCCACCACCTGGAGCTCAAAGAGGGTGCCCGCGGCGATGAACTCCCGCACCGCCCCCAGCAGGGTCAGAACCAGGGTAAAGCCCAGGCCCATGCCAATGCCGTCCAGCAGGGAAAGGCCCGGATTGTGCTTGGAGGCAAAGGCCTCCGCCCGGCCCAGGACAATGCAGTTGACCGTGATGAGGGGCAGGAAAATGCCCAGGGACTTCACCAGGGCGGGAGGAGCATAGGCCTCCATGAGGAACTGGACGATGGTGACAAAGGTGGCGATCACCACAATGAAGCAGGGAATCCGCACCTTGTCGGGAATCAGGGACTTCAGGAGGGAGACCACCAGATTGCTGCCCGCCAGGACGCAGGTGGTGGCCAGGCCCATGGAAATGGCGTTCTTGGCGCTGGAGGAGGTGGCCAGGGTGGGGCACATGCCCAACAGCAGCACCAGGACGGGATTCTCCTTCCAGAGGCCGTTGAGGAAAGTCTTCAGGGCATTCGTCATAGTCTTCTACTCCTGGATGGCAGGGGGGAGGAGCCGGGCCTTCTGCTGGTGCCAGGCCTGGCACACCCGGTTCACGGCATGGACGACGGCGCGGGAGGAGATGGTGGCGCCGCTGACGGGCTTCACGCAGCCCGGGGCATCCTCCGCCTTCAGGACAAAGCCTTCCGGGGGAAGGGCCTGTCCCTGGTAGAGGTCGAGGTATTCATTGGGGGGGTATTGTCCCGCCTGGTCCTGGGTGTCGGGGGCGTCCTTTAGGAAGAGTCCCCAGAAGGAGCGTGTGCTCTGACGTTCGCAGACCCGGCTGCCGATGCCGGGGGTTTCGGCGTTTTCCGTGACCAGGACGCCCCGGACGGTGCCGTCGGGGTTGATACCCACCAGAAGTTTCACCTCGCCACCGAAGCCGCTGGGATCGGAGGCCTCGGCGCAGAAGGCGAGGATCCTGCCCTGGTCGTCGGTGGCCTGGAAGAAGTTCACTTCCGTGCCGTCTTCCAGGGCGAGGGGCATCTCCTGGCAGAGGCTGGTCTGCCGGGTTTCCCGGGGCAGAAGGAGGGCCATTTTTTCATTTCTCTGCTTTTCCCTGGCCTCTTTCCGGGGGGCTTCCGTCCGGGCGCTGACGAAGGCGAGGGCGGCGCCCGCCAGGGCGCAGATGAAGGTGAGGCTCAGGGCCAGTTTTGGAATCTCTTTCATGGGAACATTCCCTCCTTTCTCAGGCCGGCATCTGGAGTCCCTTCTTCTTGGGCATGCCGAAGGGCTTTCCGGCGGTCATGCGGTCGATGAGCGGGGTGAAGGCATTCATAATCAGGATGGAGAAGGAGACCCCCTCCGGATAGCTTCCCCAGAGGCGGATGCAGCTGGTGAGGATGCCGCATCCCACGGCGAAGTAGATGGCGCCCAGGCGGGAGAGGGGGGTGGTGACCATGTCGGTGGCCATGAAGAAGGCCCCCAGGAGCAGTCCGCCGGAGAGGAGATGGAAGAGGGGATTGGCGTAGGCATCGGGGTGGATGAGCCAGGCCAGGCCGGTGATCAGCGTCACGGTGCCCAGATAGAAGACGGGGATGTGCCACCGGATGATGTTCAGGCAGATCAGGAGGATGCCGCCCAGCAGGATGGCCAGGCCGCAGGTCTCTCCCAGGGAGCCGCCTTTCTCCACCCCCAGGAAGAGGTGCCAGTATCCCTTGAGGGAGCAGCGCCCGGCAGAGGGGGCGCACTGGCTCAGCAGCGTTCCGGCCTCCCGGGTCTCCCGGCAGGCCTTGGACCACTTCAGGGGAGTGGCAGTGGTGGCGGGCTTGTCCGCCTGGGTGGCCCCGGGGGTGGCGGTGGTGGCGGGCTGGAGGGCGACCTTCTCCGTGGGGCACGCCGCCAGGCAGGCGGGAGTCCGGGGAACAGGCCAGGTGGTGAGCACGGCGGGGAAGGCCAGGAGCAGGGCCACACGGCCCACCAGGGCGGGGTTGAAGGGGTTGCAGCCCAGTCCGCCGAAGATCATCTTGCCCACCACCACGGCCATGAAGCAGCCGATGAGGCAGATCCACCAGGGGGTGCTGGAGGGCAGGTTCATGCCCAGCAGCAGGCCCGTGACGGCGGCGGAGCCGTCCCGCAGTTCATTGGGACGTCCCATAAGGCGGGCGCAGATCCATTCCAGGGCCATGCTTCCCAGGGTGCAGAGCACCAGGACCCGGAGGGCGTTCCAGCCGAAGAAATAGAGTCCGGCCAGACAGGCGGGGGCCAGGGCCACCAGCACCCACCGCATGATGCTGTCCACGGTGGCGGCGGTGTGGAAGTGGGGGGAGGAGGAGACGATGAGGGCGGGCTCGGGGAGAGGGCCCTTGGGGGCGGGGGCCGCGGGTTTCGCGGGAGCGGGGGCGGCGGCGGGCTTTTCAGTGGTGGGTTCGGACATGGGAGAGGACCTTGCTTATTTCTCGCTCTTGGGGGGCTGGGGCTTCTGGGCCTTCTGGGCGCGGAGCTTGGCTCCCACCTCGGATTTCGCCCGGCGCATGTGCTGGACCAGGGGACGCCCTGCGGGGCAGATGAAGGCGCAGCAACCGCACTCGATGCAGTCCATCACATGCCAGTTCTGGGCATCGTCGAAGCGTTCGTTCTCGATCTGGACGGAGAGGATTCCGGGCATCAGCTGCATGGGGCAGGCGTCGTTGCAGCGTCCGCAGCGCAGGCAGGACTTGGAGGTGTACTGGAAGACTTCCTCGGGGCCCATCACCAGGATGCCGGAGGTGTTCTTCATCACGGGAACCTCCTGGGAGTAGACCGCCATGCCCATCATGGGGCCGCCGGAGATCATCTTGGCGATGGAGGCCCCTTCCCGGAGGCCGCCGGCCAGCTTCAGGGCCTCGGCATAGCTGGTGCCCACCCGGAAGCGCCAGTTTCCCGGCGCCGCCAGGGGACTGCCCGTGACGGTGGTCACCCGCTGGTAGAGGGGCTCTCCCTTGAGGACCGCCTCCCCGATGGCATGGGAACTGCCGATGTTCTGCACCACGCAGTGGACATCGGCGGGAAGGCCGCCCGAGGGAACCTGGCGTTTGGTGATGGCGTAGATCAGCTGCTTTTCCGCCCCCTGGGGATAGCGGACATGGAGGGGGACCACCTGGATGACGGGATCCGTGATGGCGGCGGCCTCCCTGGTCAGCAGCTCGATGGCGTCGGGCTTGTTGTCCTCGATGCCGATATAGATGTTCTTCACGCCCAGGATCCGGGCGGCGATGGCCACGCCTTCCAGGATCATCCTGGGGCTTTCCAGCATCAGGCGATGGTCGGCGGTGAGGCAGGGTTCGCACTCCACGCCGTTGATGATCAGGGTGTCGATGCTCTTTCCCGGGGGGATGGAGAGTTTCACGGGAGTGGGGAAGGCCGCGCCTCCCATGCCCACGATGCCGGCCTGGGCCACCCGGTTCCGCAGCTCCTCCGGGGAGGCGTTCCGCCAGTCCAGGGGAGGCATGGGGTCCGCCGCCTTGTCCTCCCCGTCCGCCTCGATGACCACGCAGGGCAGCTGGGTGCCGGCCGGCCCCAGGCACATGCCCAGGCTCTTCACCTTGCCCGAGGTGGGGGAGTGGACGTAGGAGGAGACAAAACTGGCAGGCTCCCCCAGGGGCTGCCCCCGCAGCACCGTGTCCCCCGCCTTCACCAGGGGCTTGGCGGGGGCGCCGATATGCATGGAGAGGGGGACGGTGTAGAGGGGGTAGAGGGGGGCGTCCACGATGGGCGTGCCCCGGGAGACCTTTGCCTCCTGGGGATGCACGCCGCCATAGAAATGGAAGATTTTGCTCATGGAGGAAGGGAAGGGCAGGGCGGGCTACTTTCTCAAGGCGTGGGTGGGGCAGACGCCGGCCAGCTCCTCCGGGGGAGGATTGCCGTAGTTGATCTGGGCCAGGGCGATGCCGCCGTCAATCCGCATGTTCTCGGGGGCGGCCTTGACACACTTGCCGCATCCAATGCAGGCGGCCTTGCAGGCCTTGAATTTCACAGGCCCCTTCAAGGGGTTGGAGCAGTGGACATGGATGACGGCGGACTTGGGCACCAGGCGGATGAGTTTCTTGGGGCAGGTCTGGACGCATTTGCCGCATCCCCTGCAGAGATCCTTGTGGACGGTCGCCAGGTGATAGGGGGTGATTTCAATGGCCCCAAAGGGGCATGCCCGGGCGCAGGCACCCAGGCCCAGGCAGCCGAAGGTGCAGGTCTTGGCGCCCGCCGCCACAATCATGGCGTCCCGGCAGTTGTTGATGCCATTGTATTGGGCCTGCCGGGTGGCGTGGTGGTCGTCCCCGCTGCACATGACCACGGCTACCTTGGGTTCCCGGGTGTCCACGGAGGCGCCCAGGAGGGCGGCCATCTTCTTCATGTCCTCGGGTTTCTGGGCGGCGCAGGCGCCGGGGCGGGCGCTCTTGTCCACCAGGGCCTTGGCGTAGCCGCCGCATCCCGGATAGCCGCATCCGCCGCAGTTGGCCCCGGGAAGCAGGTTCTTCACTTCCTCCTCCAGGGGATTGGCCTCCACGCCAAAGTAGCGGCTGACGATGGCGATGGCGATGCCGGTGATGAGGCCGACCAGGACGATGATGAAAAGTGTGCTCATGCAGAGAGGGAAAGGGGCCGGGAGGAGAGAGGGGTGTGGGAGGGGGAGGGGAGGGGCCTCAGTTCCCCAGGCCGGAGAATCCCATGAAGGCCATGGCCAGCAGTCCGGCGGTGATGAGAGTCAGGGGGAGTCCCTTCAGGCAGAGGGGCGGGCGGGAGAGTTCCATGCGCTCCCGGATGCTGGAGAACAGCAGGAGGGCCAGGGCGAAGCCCACGGCGGAGGCAGCGCAGAAGATGGTGCTTTTCACCAGTCCGAAGTCTTTCTGCTGGCAGAGGATGGCGGCGCCCAGCACGGCGCAGTTGGTGGTGATCAGGGGCAGAAAAATACCCAGGGCCTGATAGAGGTTCTGGGAAAACTTCTGCATGAGGATCTCCACGATCTGGACAATGCCGGCGATGGCCAGGATGAAGACGATGGTGGAAAGGTAGGTGACGCCGTAGGGCTTCAGCAGGAAGTGGTGGATGCAGGAGGTGAAGAAGCCCGCAATGGTCATGACGAAGATCACGGCTCCCCCCATCCCCAGGGCAGTCTTGGTGGATTTGGAAACCCCCAGGAAGGGGCAGATGCCTAGAATCTGGGTCAGGACAAAGTTGTTGACCAGGATGCACCCGATGATGAGGCTAAGGATACTCGCCATGATGCGATTGCTAAGAAAGGGGGCTGAGGGAAAGGCGCAGGGAGGGGGACTCGCCAGGGCGCAAAGGGCCCGGGTGGCGGAGAGAGCAAAGTGGGTAATTTAGCACGCCACGGGAGGATTTCGGGGCGGCTACGGCCGTTGGAGCACAATCAGCTTGTGGACGGCCCGGCTCATGGCGGTATAGAGTCCCTGGCGGTTCCAGCGGGGATCTTCCGGGGTGACATCCAGGAGAATGACCACGCCGGCCTCGCATCCCTTGAACTTCATATAGGTGAAGTAGCTGATCTCCCCCGGGGTCTGGCTTGCCCGCTCCACCAGGGTGTAGGGGCCGATTCCGGGGCAGTTCCCCAGGCTGGTGTTGGCCAGGGAATGGGCCCCCAGCACCACCACATTGCTGTGGGAGACATGATCCTGGGTGAAGAGGGCATGCAGCTCCTCCTGCAGCATCCGGGCCATGTCCTCCCCCTGGCGGACGACCACATCCACCCCCACGGGGGTCTCCTCCATGGGGCGCATTTCGGCGGTGTGATAGGGTCTGAGGGCGTCGATGATCTTCCGGGTGTTCCGGCAGTTGCGGGTGAGGGTGACCGGCGGGGGATCGTCGATGGGGTTGTAGTCCTCCTTCCGGAAGATATTCTGTTCGGGGTCGCAGAAGAGGTAGAAGTGGCCTCCCGGGCCCACCAGGCGCTGGGTGAGGTCCCACATTTCCCGGGTGAAGTCCTGTCCTTCGTCCACAATGACGCAGTCGTAGGTGACGGGGTGCCGGTTCAGGGTGTCGTCCAGCATTTTCAGCAGGGCGTAGGAGTAGACCCGGGGATCCTTCTTGTGCTGTTCGTATTCCTCCGGGGTGACGCCGGCGGCCTCCCGGCAGTAGTCGAAGAAGGCGTAGACGGGGACGAAGGCGCCCTCGTTCCGCAGCATTTTCTGGATGCGCCTGGCCAGCATTTCGTTGTAGCAGAGCACCAGGGGCTTTCCGCCCTGCCGGTAGATGTGGATGGCCTTGCGGACGGCCAGGAAGGTCTTTCCGGTGCCCGCCGCCCCCTCCACCCGGAGACGGGGAAAGTCCTGGAGGGCTTCCAGGATGGCGGACTGTTCGTCGGTGAGGTGGAAGAACCGGGGGGCGTCGTTCAGGATGCGGTCGCAGAGCCGGGGCTGGGCCACTAGGGTGGGGGCGAGGGTCTCGATGATCTCGTCGGGGGAGGGCATGGGGAAGCCGGCGATTTCCCGGGGAAGGGGGGCTTCCTCCAGCAGACGGAGGGCGAAGGCCTCAATCCCCTTCAGCTGACTTCTTCCCAGGACAATCCCCCGGGCTTCAGGAGGCCAGTTCAGATCGATGTCCTGGATGAGGGGAAAGCAGACGCAGTGGGCGTATTTCAGGGGGATGGGATGGCCGAAGTGTTCCTGGAGCAGTTGCTGGATGGCGTATTTGTTGTGCCGGGCCTGCTCCAGGGGCTGGATGGGGCGCTCCTCCTGGAACCACTGCCCCTCCCGGTAGGAGATGGTGCCTCCCTTCACTTCCAGGATCAGGATGCCCAGGGTAGGGCGGTAGAGGAGGAAGTCCGCCTCATTGTCCCACCGCTTTCCCTGGGTGTCCCTATAGAAGAAGTGGAAATTGGGGAAGACGTACCAGGTGTCGTCCAATTCCCGGGCCAGGGCTTCGCAGACGGTCTTTTCGGAATCCGGATGGAGGTTGTCTTCGGGATTGTAGGGAGGGATGAAGCGTGCCATGGGGAGTGCGGGGGGCTAGAGCCAGAAGGAGTCTTCGGCGGGGGTGGCCGGAGGCGGGGGCGTTGCGGGCCTGGGGGTGCGGAGGGCCTGCTGGAGGGGGCAGGCGGGGGGCGCATCCCGCCCCAGCCGGTAGTTTTCCAGGAGCCGGAGGGATTCCCGGGCCAGGGTGCGGCGCACTTCCCGCCGTTTCCCCGCCACGGGGGGAATCCAGGTGCGGTCATATTCCGTGGTCTGATGGCGCATCCAGGCAATGACGGCGGCCTTCGCCCTTTCCTCCAGGGGGATTCGCTGGGTGCGGGCCACGGTGCCGCTGCCTACGGGGGTGGATTGGCTGGTCACCGCCAGGGCCAGGGTTTTCTCCAGCTCCTTCCAGCGGGGGGCGAAGGAGAGAAAGTGGCGCACCGCCTCCAGAAACTCGCCCTGGTATTCCCGCTGCTGACGCTGCCGGCTTTTCCGCTGGGCCTCCCGTTTCCTCTGATACTCGGGGGATTCCCTTTCCTGGGCCAGCTCCTGCTTCAGGGATTCCGCCAGGGCGGCGGGGGCGCAGAGGCCGATGGCGCATTCCCGCTTGCCCAGGCGTTTCACCACGGTCCAGGCCTGAGGGCAGGCTGCCTTCAGTCGCCGGGTAAGGGCGGAATCTCCTGAGGGCACAAAGGCCCATCCCTGGGGCAGGCTCACAAAATGCCCGTCCTTCAGGAAGCGCTCCGGGGCACCCCCCTTCCGGGGCAAAGGGGCGCCAGGCAGGAGCTGGACCGGATTCTGCCAGGAGGCGCTCATGGGCGCCCTGCCTCTCCGGCGCCGGGGCCGGGATTGGATTTCCCCGTGATTTCCTCTGGCACGAAGAGGAGAAACTCGGTTTTCTCCAGGAGGGCATCCGGGGGCATCTCGATGCCGCTTCCCTGGGGGGCAAAGTGGGCCAGGAAAAGGCGGGCCGCCTGGCGTTTTTCCTCGCCCTCCGGCAGGAAGCGCATGGTTCCCTGCAGCATCAGCGAGCGGTAGTGGGTGGTGGTGCGTCCGGAGGGCTTGTCCCCGTGGAGAATCACCTTGGCCTCACCTCGGTCGTGGAGGAAAAGACAGGCCCGGGGAGACTGGCGGAGACATTGGATCTTACGGCCCTCCCGGGCGCTGTGGAGAATCAGGACAGTACGGTCGCCGGAGAACCAGGGGGCGTAGTGCATGAGAATGCCATAGGGAAGTCCCTGGTCCACCAAAGCCACAAAGACGGTATTGTTTTCCTCCAGAATTTCCCGAAATACCCGGGGATCAAGGATTTCTCTGTCCTTTCTTCTCATGAAACTTTTCCGGCGTAGACGCCCAGGGCCAGGGGGAAACAAGGGGAATGAATTCGGATCCGTCATGACGTGGCCGGGCGAATGGGGATAGTGTAAGTCTTCAAGCGTAGCGCGTCCGTGGTTCCCTGGGGAAATTTTGCCAGGTTTTGCCAAGATTTTCCGGAAGAAAACCAAGGGGAGGCCAGTGGCTTCCCGGAAAGTCGGGGCGGGAAAAATTCGGGGAACGGGATAGGGAATAATCGGACCGGAGAGAGAGGAACGGACAGAAATGTAAAAAAAGAAGTAAAATGGAACAATCAATGAAGAAATATTGATTATAGTATTCCCCGATGTCGGAATCTCCGAAATCAGAAGTGTGCGAAGAAGAACACTTCATGCAACTAAAATTCTCTAAGACAAAGGGAGTTCTAATGGCTGAAAAGAAGATTGTGAAGACGCGGATCCGTCGCGCCTTCGAGAAAATCATCGCGGACAAAATCACTGCCAAGTTTGCGGGAAAGGTGAAGGATGCCCTGCTGGAATCCGCCCTGGCGACCATCTCCGGCGAAATCCAGAAACTGGCTGTGGCCAAGGCAGAAGCGAAGAAGGCCGCGAAGGCCGCCGAGAAGAAGACGGCGAAGCGGGGACGCAAAGGCCGCAAGGCGCGCAAGCCCTCTGTCCGCCTCCTGAATCACTTCACCAAAGAGCAGATCCAGGCGTATCTGGCGAAGCAGGGAGAGTAGCTCCCCCTGGCATCCGCCTTTCTCTCGTCCCCCTGCGGGGACAGAGCAATGATCCCCCCACTCCTTCCCTCCCGGGAGGCAGGATGGGGGGATTTCCGTTTTCAGGGGATGAGGGGAAGGGGAGGGAGGGGAGAAGGCAATCAGGCCCTGGCGGGGCAGAGGCGGGCGATGGGGCAGGCGTCGCAGTGGGGGGTGCGGGCGGTGCAGACGTATCGTCCGTGGAGAAGGAGATAATGGTGGGCCTGGGGGAGATATTCTTTCGGGGTGCGTTTTTCCAGGAGGAGGGAGACTTCCTCCGGGGTAGTGGCGGGGGCCAGTCTGGTTCGGTTGGCCACCCGGAAAATATGGGTATCCACGGCCACCACGGGCATGCCGAAGCCCACGTTGAGGACGACTTTGGCGGTCTTCATGCCCACGCCGGGGAGAGTCATCAGGGCGTTCATATCCCGGGGCACCTGGCCCCCGAATTCCTCCTCCAGCTTCTGGCAGAGTCCCATAATAGCCCGGGACTTGTTGCGGTAGAGGCCGATGGTGCGGGTGGCCTCCTGGAGGGCCTCCTGGCCCCACTCCAGAAAGTCCCGCGGGGTTTTTCGCAGGGGGAAGAAGGCCCGGGTGGCCTGATTCACGGAGCGGTCCGTGGCCTGGGCGGAGAGCACCACGGCCACCAGAAGCTGGAAGACGTTGCCGAATTCCAGCTCCGGTTTGGGGTCGATGACAGCGGCCAGGTGGCGGAAAATCTCCTGGGTGTCCTGGCGGTTCAGGGGGCGGGGCAGGGCCGTCTTCCTGGAAGAACCGGTGGTGGCCATGGGGGATGTCCTGGGGAGGGGACGAGGGGGTTAGAAGGTGCGGTACTTTTCCCGGCGATGGGTGAAGCCGCTTTCCGAGGTCAGATACTTCGCCTCGTAGTCCGCGAAGTTTCCGGGGAACCAGACGAGTTTTCCATCACCTTCGAAGAGAAGAAGATGGGTGCAGATACGGTCCAGGAAGTAGCGGTCGTGGCTGATGACCATGGCGCATCCGGTGAAGTTGCGGATGGCGTTTTCCAGCACCCGCATGGTATTCACATCCAGGTCGTTGGTGGGTTCGTCCAGCAGCAGGAAATTTCCGCCCCGGCGGAGGAGTTTGGCCAGATGGACCCGGTTGCGTTCTCCTCCTGAGAGCTGGCCCACCAGCTTCTGCTGGGCGGGGCCTCGGAAATTGAACTTGGAGACATAGGCCCGTCCGTTGATGCTCTTGCCTCCCACCAGGAGATTTTCCTGGTCGTCGGTGATTTCCTCGTAGACGGTGCGGGAATCCACCAGTTCATCCCGGTTCTGGTCGATATAGGAGAGTTCCACGGTGGAGCCCAGCTGGATGGTGCCGGCATCGGGCTTGTCCAGCCCCATGAGCATGCGGAAGAGGGTAGTTTTGCCGGTGCCGTTGGGTCCGATGATGCCCACCACGGCGCCGGGGGGCACGGTGAAGGAGGCGTCCTGGATCAGGGCGGGGCGTCCCGGGAAGGCCTTGGTGAGTCCCTCCACGGAAAGGACCTTGTCTCCCAGTCGGGGCCCCGGGGGGATCTGGATGGTCAGGTCGTCCCGTTCCAGCTCGAAGGATTGGGCGGCCAGCTCCTGGTATCGGGTGATGCGTGCCTGGTTTTGCTTTTGGCGTGCGGCGGGAGTGGAGGAGATCCACTCCAGTTCCCGGGCCAGGAGTTTCTGGCGGGCGGATTCCTTTTTCTCCAGCTGCCGGAGAATCTCCTGTTTTTGCTTCAACCAGGAGGAGTAGTTTCCCTCGAAGGGGATGCCCCGGGTGTTTTCGATTTCCAGGATCCACTTGGTGATGTGGTCCAGGAAATAGCGGTCGTGGGTGACGATGATGACGGTGCCGGGATATTCCCGGAGGGCCTGTTCCAGCCAGGCGATGGTTTCCGCATCCAGGTGGTTGGTGGGCTCGTCCAGGAGGAGGAGGTCGGGTTTGGCCAGCAGGGCTTTGCAGAGGGCCACCCGGCGCTTTTCTCCGCCGGAGAGCTTGGTGACATCGGCGTCATCGGGAGGGAGGACGAGGGCGTCGCTGGCCACATCCAGGAGGTGGTCCAGGTTCCATCCGTCCAGCCGGTCGATTTCATTCTGGAGGAAGTCGAATTCGTCGTTGAGCCTGTCGGTTTCCTTTTGGGAGAGATCGGGGTCTCCCATCTTTTCCATGACCTGGTCGTAGCGGTCGATGAGAGCCGGGATGGGGGCCATGGCCTCCTCCAGATTCTGGCGGACATTCTTCTCGGGATTCAGGCGGGGCTCCTGGGGCACCAGCAATACCCGCATTCCCTTGGTGATGGTGGCGGTGCCCATGATCTCCGTGTCCTCCCCCGCCATGATCCGCAGCAGCGTGGATTTGCCGGCCCCGTTGTCGCCCACAATGCCGATTTTG
Source organism: Lentisphaeria bacterium (assembly GCA_016302315.1). Classification (GTDB taxonomy): domain Bacteria; phylum Verrucomicrobiota; class Lentisphaeria; order Oligosphaerales; family Oligosphaeraceae; genus UBA1724. The sequence goes on along the minus strand of JAEDNW010000018.1, from coordinate 14,235 downwards.
GCACCCAGGTAGAAGGAGAGATTGAAGTTCTGGAGAATCGGCTTGTCCCCGTAGAATTTGGACATGCCGAGCATTTGGAAGACGAATTGTGGGGCCATAGGAGGGATCAGAGGGGGAGGGAAGGGGACAATTTTTGGGGAATCGGCGGTCCGGGCAAGGGGAAAACCTCCCTCCCGGCATTATGGTTAGACCAATTTCCATGCGGCGGTGGCGGAGGGCGGAAAAGACGCCCTCTCCAGGGAGGGGAGGGGCCCTGCCTCCTGGAATCCGCATAATGTAGCCTTTGGCACGCCTTCCCCCGGAGGGCGGCCCCTCCTCTTTTCTCCCCTCGCCGGAATCCCGCCAATCCATGTCAGAACGCCTGAAGCACACCTGCCAGTCCCTGGATACCCTCCGCTCCGAACTCGCCAAAGTCTTCGTGGGGCAGAAGGAGGCTGTGGAGCAGATTCTCGTGGCCCTGCTGGCCGGGGGCCATGCCCTGCTGACCGGCGTCCCCGGGCTGGGGAAGACCAAGCTGGTGAAGAGCCTCTCCCAGCTCCTGGGACTCTCCTTCCGCCGCATCCAGTTCACTCCGGATCTGATGCCGGCGGATATTCTGGGCGGGGAGATCCTGGAGGAGGATCCGGAGAGCGGCAGACGGCGTTTCCGGTTTCTGGAGGGGCCGGTCTTCTCCCAGTTTGTGCTGGCGGATGAGATCAACCGTACGCCTCCCAAGACCCAGGCCGCTCTGCTGGAGGCCATGGGAGAGCGCCAGGTGACCTCCGGCGGCGCCACCCGCCCCCTCCCGGTCCCCTTCTTCGTGCTGGCCACCCAGAATCCTTTGGAATTGGAGGGAACCTATCCCCTGCCGGAAGCCCAGCTGGACCGCTTTCTGCTGGAGGTGGTCATGGAGTATCTCTCTCCGGAGGACGAGCTTCGGATGGTGGCGGAGACCACAGGGGCGGAGGAGGTAACCCTGGCGCCGGTGCTTTCCGCCGAGGCCCTGCAGGAGATGCAGGGACTATGCCGGGAAATCGTTGCCTCCCAGAGTATTATAGAGGAGGCGGTTTGGCTGTGCGGGGCCACCCGTCCCCAGTCTTCCCATGTGCTGCCCCGGTTCAAGGAATACGGGAAGTGGGGGGCTGGCAGCCGTGGTGTCCAGTCCCTGGTGATGGCCGGCAAGGCCCGGGCGCTGCTGGGGGGGCGTGGCAATGTGAGCCACGAGGATTTGATGGCGCTGCTGAAACCAGTGCTGCGTCACCGCCTGATTCTCAATTACCATGCGGCGGCGGCGGGGGTCACCGCTGATTCCCTTCTGGAGGAACTGGCCAAGGCCGCCGAACGTTTCCTGTAGAGAAGCGTCCTTCTCAGCCTCCCTGTCCTGTCCCCGGTGCGGGGCCACCCCTTCCGCTCTTTGCCTCGATGAAACTTTCCACCCTTCTCCAGCAGCCTCGCCGAAGCCTCTCCTTCGAGGTCTTCCCTCCCAAGACCAGCACCGTCTTTGCCAGCATTCAGAAGGCGACCTTCGCCATTGCCCAGCAGAAGCCCTCCTTTATCAGCGTCACGTACGGGGCGGGCGGGGGCACCAGTGCCTACACCCTGGAGATGGCCCGGGAGATCCAGAGCCGCTTCCAGGTGCCGGCCCTGGCCCATCTCACCTGCGTCTCCTCCAGCCGGGAGACGGTGGCCCGGCGCATCCGGGAGATTCAGGAGGCGGGGCTGGAGAATGTCATGGCGCTCCGGGGGGATCTGACGCCGGAGCTGGAGGCCTCGGACCGGAGCCAGTGGAGTTATCATCATGCGGTGGAACTGGTACGGGAAATCCGGGCTCTGGCGCCGGAGCTCTGCATCGGGGGAGCCTGCTATCCCGAGGTGCACCCGGAATCCCCCAATCAGCGGGAGGATATTGCCCACCTGAAGGAAAAGGTGGAGGCGGGATGCCAGTTCCTCACCACCCAGATGTTCTTCGACAACAATCTCTTCTATAACTTCCTCTATAAGATCCGGGAGGCGGGGATTCTGGTGCCGGTGCTTCCCGGGATCATGCCCATTACCAAGGCTAGCCAGGTGGAACGGGCCATCCGGCTCTCCGGCTCCTTCATGCCTCAGCGCTTCAAGAGCCTGGTGGACTGCTTCGGGGAGAATCCCGAGGCCATGCAGCAGGCAGGCATCGCCTACGCCACGGATCAGATCATCGATCTCTTCGCCAACGGCATCCACCACGTCCACGTCTATTCCATGAACAATCCCGCCGTCGCCGCCAGGATCCTGGAAAATCTCTCCCGGATCCTGGAAGGGTGAAGGCCGCCTCCTGATGCCCCTTCCCATCCGCCGTATCCACCTGGAGCTCCCTCCCGTCTCCTTCCGGGAAGTCATGCGCTATGCCCGGGCCGGGGCACAGCCGGAGGAACGGCTCCTCCAGGAGGCGGAACGGCTGGCCCAGGAGACCGCCCCTCTTCTGACGGGCCGGGTGTGCTACGGGGAAACGGAGGTGACCCTGGCTCCCCCCAGGGTGGAATGCGGGGAGTGCCTCGCCATGGAATCCCGGGACCTCTGCCGGAATCTCCAGGGATGCGTCCGGGTGGTCCTCTTCGCCGCCACCATCGGACTGGAACTGGACCGCTGCATCGCCCGGGAAGGACGCCTCTCCCCCCTCCGGGGACTCCTCCTCCAGGCCCTGGGGGCGGAACGGATCGAGGCCCTGTGTGACGCCTTCTGCCACCGGATGGCGGCGGAGATGGCTTCCCGGGGGCTCTATCCCCGCCCCCGCTTCAGTCCCGGCTACGGGGATCTTCCCCTGGAGACCCAGCGTCCCCTGCTGGAGCTTCTGGACGCCTCCCGTCAGATCGGGGTGGGGTTGAACCAGAGTCTTCTGATGAGCCCGTCCAAGTCCGTGACGGCCTTCCAGGGCTATCATCCGGAGCCATTCTGCCCCCGTTCCGGCGAGGAGGCCTCCCCGGGATGCGACGGCTGTTCCCGGCGGGAGACATGCCCCTACCGGCGGCCCTCCTGAAGCCCCCCTCTCTCCTTTCTCCCTTCTTTTCCTCTCCCACGATGAAATTCCTCGACTTTCTCAAAGACCACAATGTCTTCCTGGATGGCGGCATGGGCACCCTCCTGCAGGCGGCGGGGCTGCGCCCCGGCGAATCCCCCATGGAGTGGACCATTACCCATCCCCGGGAAGTGACGGACATCCACCGGCGCTACTTCGAGGCCGGCTCCCATGTGGTCTCCGCCAATACCTTCGGGGCGAATCTCCTCCACTTCTCCCGGGAGAAGCTGGCGGTTCTGGTGGAGGAGGCGGTGGCCCATGTCCAGCAGGCCCGGGAAGAGGCGAAGGGAAGCCAGCCGAAATTCGTGGCGCTGGATGTGGGCCCCACAGGCCGGCTCCTGAAACCCTACGGCGACTATGATTTCCTGGAGGCCGTGGCCTGCTTTGCGGAAACCATCCGTCTGGGAGCCAAGGCGGGAGCTGATCTGATTTTCATCGAGACCATGAACGACTGCTATGAGACCAAGGCGGCGCTCCTGGCGGCCAAGGAAAACTCCTCCCTCCCGGTGCTGGTCTCCAATGCCTACGGGGAGGACGGCAAGCTGATGACCGGCGCCTCCCCCGCCGCCATGGTGGCCATGCTGGAAGGCATGGGGGCTGACGCCATCGGCGTGAATTGCTCCCTGGGGCCGGAGGCTCTGGCTCCCGTGGTGGAGGAATATCTGGCCCACGCCTCGGTGCCTGTTCTCTTCGAGCCCAATGCGGGAATGCCCCATGTGGAGGAGGGCCGCACCGTCTATGACATTGGCCCCCAGCCCTTCGCCGAGTCTGTGGCCCGCCTGGTGGCCCGGGGCGTCCGGCTGGCCGGGGGATGCTGCGGCACCACGCCGGAGTATATCCGGGCGGTGACGCAGGCCTGCCGGGACTTGACGCCCGTGCCCGTGGTGCCCAAGGAGGAGACGGTGGTTTCCTCCTATGCGGCGGCAGTCTCCTTCGACGATGCCCCCATCCTCATCGGGGAGCGCATCAACCCCACCGGCAAAAAGCGCTTCAAGCAGGCCCTGCGGGAGGGGGACATGGGATACCTCCTCCAGGAAGGGTTGCGGCAGCAGGAGATGGGCGCCCATATCCTGGATGTGAATGTGGGCCTCCCGGAAATCGACGAGGCCTCCATGCTGGAGCGCACTGTCTGCGAACTCCAGGCCGTCCTGCCACTCCCTCTGCAGATCGACACCTCCGATCCCCTGGCCATGGAGCGGGCCATGCGGCTCTACAATGGCAAGCCCATGGTGAACTCCGTCAACGGCAAGCAGGAGAGCATGGATGCGGTCTTCCCCCTGGTGCGGAAATACGGCGGGGTGGTGGTGGCCCTTACCCTGGATGAAAGGGGAATCCCCCAGGATGCCCAGGGCAGGGTGGACATCGCCCGCCGCATCCTCCAGGAGGCCGAAAAATACGGAATCTCCCGGAAGGATCTGGTCTTCGATACCCTGACCATGACCATCTCCTCGGAACCCCAGGCGGGCAATGTCACTCTGGAGGCCATGGAACGGATCCGCCGGGAACTGGGATGCCACACATCTCTGGGCGTCTCCAATGTCTCCTTCGGACTCCCCTGCCGGGAGGTGCTGAACGGCGCCTTCTTCTCCCTGGCCCTGGCCCGGGGACTCTCCGCCGCCATCCTCAACCCCCACTCCCTGGAAATGCGAAAGGCCTACTTCGCCTTCCGGGCCCTGACGGGACGGGATGAAAACTGCCTGACCTATCTCCAGCAGGCCCCCCTTCTGGCCGCCGCTCCCGCTCCCGCTCCCGGAAATGGAAACGGGCCGGCGATGCCCGCCTCCCCGGCCCAGGCCGCCACCGCTTCCGCCGGGGATTCTCTGGGCCAGGCGGTGAAGAATGGCCTGAAGGAACAGGCCGGCGCCCTGGCGGTGAAGATGCTGGGGGAGGGCGTGCCTCCCATGGATTTGGTGCAGAAGGAACTCATTCCCGCCCTGGACGAGGTGGGAATCCAGTTCGAGGCCAAACGGGTCTTCCTGCCCCAGCTGCTGATGAGCGCAGAGGCCGCCAAGACCGCCTTCGAGGCCGTGAAGACCTTCCTCCGGGAACATCCCGGCCAGAAGTCCCGCCCCCAGGGGGATTTTGTCCTGGCCACGGTCCATGGGGACATCCATGACATCGGAAAGAACATTGTGCGTCTGCTGATGGAGAACTACGGCTTCCAGGTGTGGGATCTGGGCAAGGATGTGGCGCCGGAGAAGATTGTGGAGGAGACCTGCTGCCGCCATGCTCCCCTGGTGGGCCTCTCCGCCCTGATGACCACCACGGTCCCCGCCATGGAACGCACCATCCAGCTGCTCCGGGAAAAGGCGCCCTGGGCGAAGGTGGTGGTGGGAGGCGCTGTGCTCACCGAGGAATATGCCCGCCAGATCGGGGCGGATTTCTACGCCAAGGATGCCATGGAAACCGTCCGCTATGCCCTCAGCCTGAATCTGACGGCGTCCTAGCCATTCAGAGAGGGGGGGGGAGAATGGTCTCGGGGATTCCCTCATATTCTTGCGCAGATGACTTCGCAAAATGAGGGAATGCCACTATATTCTGGAAAATTTTTGAGCAAATGACCAATCCGGGAGTTTCGTTTGGTCAAAATTTTGCTCGAATCCCGTCGTTTCGTCTTTCTTCCGGCGTTTTTTTCGGATCAGCCTTCCATGAATTCCCGCAGCCGTTCAGCCAGCACCACGGAGCGTGAACAGCAGATATTGGACCTGTTGGCGGGGGTGGAGAGCCTGTCGGTGGGGGAGTTGTCCCGGAAGTTGGGGGTCAGCGAGGCCACCATGCGCCGGGATTTATCCTCCATGGCGGGGCGTGGGTTGCTGCATCGGTATCACGGGGGAGCCAGCCTGGCCTCCCCCACGGCCTCGGAGCAGCTGTTCAGCGACAAGGAGAATCTTCTCAGCGAGGAGAAGCGTCGCATTGCCCAGGCCGCCTTGTCCCTGATCGAGGACAACGACCGGATTTATCTGGACGGGGGAAGCACCACGCTGTATCTGGCCAAGCTGCTGGAGCGTCGTCATGGGCTGACGGTGGTCACCAATTCCCTGATGGCCGCCTCGCTGCTGATGGAATCGGGGCATCATCTGGTGCTGGTGGGCGGGGAGTTCCGGGCCCTTTCCCGGACTCTGGTGGGGCCGTTGACCGCTCCCATTCTGAAGCATCTTTCCTTTGACAAGGCCTTCATGGGGACTCTGGGCTTTACCCTGGCTCAGGGACTCTCCACCAGCGACGCCGCCGAGGCCTTCACCAAACGCCTGGTCATGCGCCGGGCCGGCCAGGTGATTCTGCTCCTGGACCATTCCAAATTGGGAACCAACTCTTTCATCAGCGCCGGTGGCGTCCAGGATGTGGATACCCTGGTGACCGATGCCATCAGCGAGACTTTTCGTAGCAAACTCGAAGAATTCGGAACCAAAGTCATCATCGCCTAGCAACAAGGAGAATCCAAGGACATGGCAAATGCGATTGTAATGCCGAAGGCGGGCAACTCCGTGGAGGAGTGCATTCTGAGCAAGTGGCGCATCGCGGTGGGAGACACCATCGCCAAGGGCGCCATCATTGCGGACGCCGAGACGGACAAGACCTCCATCGAGGTGGAAGCCACCGAGGGAGGAAAGGTGCTGGCCCTCTTCGCCAAGGAAGGGGATCTGGTGCCTGTGCTGACCCCCATCTGCGCCGTGGGCGCCGAGGGAGAGGATGTTTCCGCTCTGGTGCCCGGTGGCGCCGCCCCTGCCGCTGCTCCCGCCGAGGCTCCTGCCCCTGCCGCTGCCCCTGCTCCTGCCGCCGCTCCTGCCGCCGCTCCTGCCGCTTTGCCGGCCGGGGTGGAGGCCATCCTTATGCCCAAGGCGGGTAATTCCGTGGAGGAGTGCATTCTGAGCAAGTGGCGCGTGAAGGTGGGGGATGCCCTGGCCAAGGGCGCCATCATCGCCGATGCCGAGACGGACAAGACCTCCATCGAGGTGGAGGCCACGGCGGAGGGCACGGTCCTGGCCCTTCTGGCCCAGGAAGGGGATCTGGTGCCCGTTCTGACGGATATCTGCCTGGTGGGTCCTGCGGGAACGGATGTGTCCTCCTATCAGAAGGGAGGCGCTCCTGCCGCTCCTGCCGCCGCGGAGACCCCTGCTCCTGTGGCGGAGGCCGCCCCTGCCGTCCAGTCTGCCGCCGCCCCTGCCGCCGCCGTCCGGGAGGGTGCTCCCCTCTCTCCCCGGGCCCGTCGCTTTGTGGCTGAGCATCCCTTTGTGATGGGAGCCATTGCCGGTAGCGGTGCCCAGGGCAGAATCATGGAGAAGGACGTGATGGCCGCCTACCAGACCAGTCCCCATCTGACGCCTGCCGCGGCCGCCATGGTGGCCGCCGGGGCCAAGGTGCCTCCCGCCGGCACGGGTCCCCAGGGGGAAATCACCGTGGAGGATGTGGAGAACTTCGCCAAGGGCGTGGCTCCCGCCGCCGCCCCTGCCCCTGCTCCTGCCGCCCCTGCCGCCGCTGCTGCTGCCCCTGCCGCCGCTGCCTCGGTGGCCCAGGACGAGGATGTGGTGACGGAGAAGCCCTTCAGCCGGATTCGCGGGGTCATTGCCAAGCGTCTCCAGGAGTCCCTGCAGACCATGGCTCAGTACACCCTCAACTGCGAGGCGGATGTCACCGGGCTTCTGGCGTTGCGGAAGAAGATCAAGGCCGCCGGCGAGAAGCTGGGCCTGGCCAACATCAACATTGGCGACATGGTGATGTACGCCGTCATCAAGACTCTGCAGCAGGTGCCGGAGCTCAACGGCGAGTTCGCCGACAACGTGGTGAAGCTTCACAGCGCCGTGCACATGGGCTTTGCCTGCGACACCCCCAAGGGGTTGCTGGTGCCTGTGCTGCATCACTCCCAGAAGATGAGCCTGGCCGAGATGTGCCGTGAGGTGAAGAACCTGGCCAAGGCCGCCAATGCCGGCAATCTGGCCCCGGATCTGATGAACGGCGCCACCTTCACCGTCTCCAACCTGGGCTCCTTCGGCGTCATCAACTTCACCCCCGTGATCTCCGCTCCCCAGATCGCCATGCTGGGCGTGGGCAAGACCCTGCTGCGGCCTGTCCGCCAGGCCGATGGCTCCATCGCCTACCGCGACTATATGCAGTTCTCCCTGACCATGAACCACATGGTGGTGGACGGCGCTCCCGGCGCCCGCTTCCTCCAGACCCTGTGCGCTAATATCGAGAACTTCGAGCTGATCTGCATCGCCCGGTAACCCGGGTGTCCTCCTCCTGAGAGAGGAGGGCGGGGCAGGGCCTTTCCCCGCCTCCCTTCCTCTCCCCCCAGTTCCCTTTCCCTTTCCATTCCAGGAGAATTTTCCCATGTATGATTTAATGGTCATCGGCGCCGGTCCCGGCGGATACGAGGCGGCCGCCTACGCCGCCCGGCACTTCCAGAAGAAGGTGGTCCTCTTTGAGAAGCAGGAGTTGGGTGGCACCTGTCTGAATGTGGGCTGCATCCCCACCAAAACCTTCATGCGCTCCATCAAGAGCCTGGAGGAGTGCCATGACGCCGCCGCCTACGGTGTGAAGAACGAGGGCAAGGCCGTGCTGGACATGGCCGCCGTCCAGGCCCGGAAGCAGAAGGTGGTCTCCCAGCTGGTGCGGGGCGTGGCCGCCATGGAGAAAGGCGCCGGCGTGGAAGTGGTGAAGGCCCAGGCCCGCATTGTGGCCCCCGGTAAGATCGAGGCCGCCGGCAAGGTCTACGAGGGGGAGCGCATCCTCCTGGCCACCGGCTCCGTCCCCGCCGCACCCCCCATTCCCGGACTCCGGGACAATCCCCTGGTGCTGGATTCCACGGGCATCCTGGCCCTGGACAAGCTCCCCAAGGCCCTGGTGGTCATCGGCGGCGGCGTCATCGGACTGGAATTCGCCAACTTCTTCCATGCGGCCGGCACCCAGGTCTCCATCGTGGAGATGATGCCCAAGATCGCCCCTGTGGTGGACGATGAGATCGGCCAGCAGCTCCACAAGGAGCTCACCCGGGCCGGCATCGCCATCCACCTCAACTGCAAGGTGGTGAAGATCGAGGGCTCCACCCTCCATTATCTGGATCCCGAGGGGAAGGAGCAGAAGGTCACCGGCGACTATGTGCTCAACGCCACGGGCCGCCGCCCCGTGACCCAAGATCTGGGACTGGAGGAGCTGAAGGTGGATATGAACCGGAAGGGCGTGGTCACCGACGAATTCGGCCGGACCAGCCTGCCCGGACTCTGGGCCTGCGGAGATGTCACCGGACGCTGCCTGCTGGCCCACGCCGCCGCCCGGGAGGGCGTGGTGGCCGTGAACAACATGTTCGGCGTGGCCGACCGCATGAGCTACAAGGCCATTCCCTCGGTGATCTTCACCCATCCCGAAGTGGCCCAGGTGGGGGCCACGGAGCAGGAGCTGAAGGCCAAGGGCATCGCCTACCGGAAGGTGGTGCAGCCCATGGCCATGGCCGGCCGCTTCATGGTGGACTACGCGGGCAAGAGCGGCACCGTGAAGGTCCTGGTCAGCGAAAAGTATGGCCAGGTGCTGGGCGTCCATGCCATCGGCGGCTGCGCCGGCGAGTTCATCTGCGCCGCCAGCGCCATGGTGGGCCAGGAGATGACGGTGGACACGGTCCAGCGCATCGTCTTCCCCCATCCCACCGTCTCCGAATCCATCCGGGAGGCCGTCCTCCACGCCTAGCGCAACGGGCTTTTCCCGGGAGGGCGGAGGCCCCGCCACGCTCCGCCCTCTTTCCCCTTCCCCCTGTTCTCACACTAACTCCCCCAACCGCTTCACAGCAAGGATTCCCTTCCCATGACCAAAGCATTGGAAATTCGCCCGGAGGACTGGTTCAAGCCCGGCTTCATCCACTTCGAGGACATTCCGGTCTGCCAGTACAAGAAGACCATCGCCCAGGAGAAGAAGAACTACACCAAGGAGGACTTCCTGGCCATCTACCACGACATGCTGGTGTGCCATGACTTCGAGACGGTGATCAACGAGATCAAGCTCCAGGGCAAATACGAGGATGTGAGCTACAAGCATCCTGGCCCCGCCCACCTCTCCCTGGGACAGGCTGCCACCGCTGTGGGCGCCGCCTATCACCTGGATATGAATGACTTCACCTTCGGTAGCCATCGCTCCCACTCCGAGATCCTGGCCAAGGGCCTCTCCGCCATCCGGAAGCTGGATGATGCCGCCCTCCAGAAGGTCATGGAGGATTTCTTCGGCGGGGCTACCCTGAAGGTTGTCCAGGAGCACTGCAAGTGCTCCACCGTCAAGGAGCTGGCCCGTCACTTCCTGGTGTATGGCGCCTACGCCGAAATCTTCGCCCGGGTCACCGGCTTCAACAAGGGCTGGGGCGGCTCCATGCACTGCTTCTTCACTCCCTTCGGCATCTATCCCAACAACGCCATCGTGGGCGGAAGCGGCCCTGTGGCCCCCGGCGCCGCCCTCTTCAAGCTGGTGAACGACCGCAAGGGCATCGTCCTGTGCAATATCGGTGACGCCTCCTTCGGCTGCGGCCCCGTCTGGGAAGGCCTCATGTTCTCCGCCATGGGTCAGTTCAAGACCCTGTGGAAGGAAAAGGGATTCAAGGGACTTCCCATCCTCTTCAACTGCTCCGACAACGCCTACGGCATGGGCGGCCAGACCGCCGGCTCCTCCAAGGAGAACTACCTGGGAGAGACCATGGGCTTCGGACAGCTGGCCCGTATCGGCGCCGGCGTGGATCCCGATCAAATGTTTGCGGAACGGGTCAACGGCTATGATCCCCTGGCCGTGGCGGATGCCGTCAAGCGCCAGAAGGAGCACCTCCTCAAGGGCGAAGGCCCCGCGCTGCTGGATGTGGCCACCTACCGCATCGGCGGACACTCCCCCTCCGACGCCTCCAGCTACCGCACCAAGGAAGAGCTGGATATCTGGAAGGACTTCGACGCCATCCGCCAGTACAAGGAGAAGCTGGTGAAGGCCAAGGTCATCACCGAGCAGGAGGCCGCCAAGACCGAAAAGCAGGTCCACGACCTGGTGAAGGAGATGTTCATCCTCTCCATCGACAAGGAGATCTCCCCCTACGAGACCATGGACTCCATGTTCATCGAGTCCGTGATGTTCTCCAACAAGAAGCTGGAAAGCTGCGACGAGACCCGGAAGGGCGACGCCGACTTCCTCCAGCCCCTGGCCGAGAACGAGCAGTACAAGAAGATCCAGAAGAAGCAGCGCTTCTACGCCGACGACACCGGCAAGCCCTACTCCTCCATGCTGGTCTATAACATCTGCGACGCCGTCTTCGAGGCCATGACCCATCGCTACTCCCAGGATCCCACCATGGTGGCCTTCGGCGAAGACAACCGGGACTGGGGCGGCGCCTACGCCTGCTACCGCGGCCTCACCGAACTGCTCCCCTACCACCGCTTCTTCAACTCCCCCATCTCCGAGGCCGCCATCATCGGCGCCGCCGTGGGATATGCCCTGGCCGGCGGCCGGGCCGTGGCGGAAATCATGTACTGCGACTTCATCGGACGCTGCGGCGACGAGCTGTTCAACCAGCTCTCCAAGTGGCAGGCCATGTCCGGCGGCGTGCTGCGGATGCCGGTGGTGGTGCGCATCTCCGTGGGCTTCAAGTATGGCGCCCAGCACTCCCAGGACTGGTCCAGCATCTTCAACCACATCCCCGGTCTGAAGGTGATCTACCCCGTCACTCCCTACGACGCCAAGGGCCTCCTGAACAGCGCCCTCTCCGGCACCGACCCCGTCATCTGCCTGGAGTCCCAGCAGTGCTACAAGCACGGCGAGATGTTCCACGAGGGCGGCGTGCCCACCGGCTACTATGAGATCCCCATCGGCGAGCCCGATGTGAAGAAGACCGGCAAGGACCTCACCATCATCACCCTGGGTCCCATCCTGTACAAGGCTCTGGATGCCGCCAAGGAACTGGCCAAGTACGGTGTGGATGCCGAGATCATCGACCTGCGCTCCATCAACCCGCTGAACTACGACAAGCTGGTGGAGTCTGTGAAGAAGACCGGCAAGGCCATCCTGCTGAACGAGGCCGTGGAGCGCGGCAACGTGATGCAGAATGTGGCCACCACCCTGACCCAGCTGGCCTTCGACTCCCTGGATGCCCCCATCGCCGTGGTGGGCAGCCGGAACTGGGTCTCCCCCGCCGCCGAGCTGGAGAGCAAGTTCTTCCCCCAGGTGAGCTGGATCCTGGACACCATCCACGAACGCATCATGCCCCTGAAGGGATACACCCCCAGCATCAACCGCTCCCTGGGCGAGCTGAGCCGCACCGCGCGCCTGGGCGTGTAATCCTCGGCTTCCCTCTCTCCGGACGCCTCCTCCACCTTCCTTCCTCTCTCGCTCCCGTTCCTGGGGACAAGAGAGGAAAGGGGGAGGCCCCGATGAACAGGGAAGGACATTCTCTCAGGGGAGGGCGCTATGCGTTCTCCCCTTCTTTGTTCCCTCCTCTTCTCCCCATGGATGCCACAATCACCTATCGTGTCCCCTATGCGGACACGGATCAGATGGGATTCGTCTACTACGGAAACTATCTGGTCTTCTTTGAGCGGGCCAGAAATGAGCTGATGCGGAATCTGGGCTTCACCTACCGGGAACTGGAAAGCCTGGGGGTGGGACTCCCCGTCATCGAAGCCTCTCTGAAGTATCATGCCCATGCCCAATACGACGACCTCCTCACCATCCACGCCTGGGTGGACGAGTTCGCCGGCATCCGGGTGAAGGTGGGCTGCCAGGTGCTCCGGGAGGACAAACTCCTTGTGGAGGGATGGACCCGGCACGCCTTCATGGATCTGAAGACGGGACGCCCCGCGCGGGTGCCTCTCATCATGCAGGAAAAACTCCGACAGGTCGTCGGTGCCGAAACCAAAGAGTGATTCTCATCCCCGCTCCCATTCTGCGCAGACTTCATCCCCCTCTTTCTCTTTTGACGATGTTGAAAACCTTCCTCCTCCCCCTGGCGCTTCTCCTTTGCTGCTCTTGCGCCTCTATCGTTTCCGAGTCCGTCTATCCTGTCTCCCTTTGCTCCTCCCCCACCGGCCTGAAATATGAGCTGCGGGACAAGAATGGCGTGGCCGTCTCCACGGGAAGAACGCCCGCCATGGTCACCCTGCATGCCAGCAATGGATTCTTCTCCCCTGCCCGGTATCAGCTGTTCTGCTTCTCTGAGGACGGCAAGTCCTTCTCCCAGGTGCCGGTCAGCGCATCCCTGGATGGCTGGTATGTGGGCAACATTCTTTTTGGCGGACTGATCGGATGGCTGATTGTGGATCCTGCCACGGGAGCCATGTGGAAGCTCCCGGATATGGCCTATGCCAATCTCCCCGTCGAGGCGGCTGGCCTGCCTCAGCCCCAGCCTCCTGCCGCCGTCCCCGCTGCCGCTCCTGCTGCCCCCGCTGCCGTGCAGTAGACGGGGAGAATTTCCCCAGGTCTGACGGTCTTGCAATACGGGATTGTCTTGTCATATTAAGCCGCTTTTCCTCCCCGGCGGGAGGGAAAGATATGCTTGGGGAGAGATGGCTGAGTGGTCTATGGCATCGGTCTTGAAAACCGACGAGGGGCAACCCTCCGTGGGTTCGAATCCCACTCTCTCCGCCATTTATTTTTCCCCTTCCAATTTCTGGTAAAAAGAGAATCTTTTATTCAAAAGCGCTAAAAGTCGTTGGCGTAAAGGGATTTGCGTAAATTGTTGAGGTGTGTTTGAAACACACTCAGAATCTGAAAAAAGGTCTTTTTCAGAGGAAAATCACGACTCCGGCGTCTGAATTCTGAGTTTTGCTGAAAAGGTCAAAAATTCAGTTAAAGTAGCAAGTTGTTGATTATGAACAATCTTTGATTTTTGTAGTGTAACTGGCATGGGTGGGGGGTATCGCACTCGGTCGAAATGAAAAAACACCCTCTTTTTTCTGACCCGGATTTGAGTTCAAAAATTATAACTGACACCCTGTTTTAACGGGGGGCCAGAAAACATTTCTCTATCAAGATTTTTTCCGCACCCTCAGTCTGATTTGAAAAACATTGGCTCTTTCGCCTCAAAAATCGTTCTATTTTAACTGGCAAAAAGGGTGCAGTTGAACACATGGCTGCCATTTTTCATTCAGACCCCCGTTTTCTGTGAAATTTTCTTTAAAAACATTTCACTTTCTCGTCTTTGGGGGCTTTTGTGTAATTTTTCTTCTTGCTGAACATACTCAAATGATTGTAAGGAG
>JAEDNW010000138.1:0-5988 GCA_016302315.1 Lentisphaeria bacterium | reverse complement strand
CCTGGAGTTGCTGGGAGTCGCTAATTCATGAAGCAATATGCCGACTTTTAGGATTCCATGATCCGATGTTGACAACTCCTGCAGGCCGCCTTGATATCCGTTGCGTTGCGGCGTTGGCGGGAAAAGACCTCCCCCCCCCTGGGGGAATAGGATGCATTCAGGAGCGATTTGGGCGCCGCCACCTGTCCCCGCTCTGCGGGGGGGGGGGGCGATTATTTTCCACCCAGGAAGGGGAGGATGGCAAAACAGGCCAGGCTGAGGAGGGCAAACGCCAGGGCGATCTTTCGCCAGAGGGTTTTCTTTGCGCAGGCCTCCAGGGCATCCCGCAGCCACCAGGGCCAGGCCAGCAGCACCATGCCGGCGCACCCCCACAGGAATGCCGTCAGGCCATAGAGGGGGCGTGCGCCACAATGATAGGCAAAGGCGTGCTGGATCAGGTAGTTGGCCCAGACCACCCAAAGTCCCCCCAGGGCCCGGGCAAAGAGGAAGTCCGTATATTTCCAGGCAAGGGCCACCGTCACAGGCACCAGAGCCCAGAAGAGGGGAGGCCACCGGGTTCCCGGAAGCATGGCGGAGGCCTCGTAGGCGCTGTAGAGCAGCAGAAGGGTACCCAGGGCCAGTCCCGGCCACCGCCAGCGGGGCAGACTTGTGGCCCAGGCGGGCTTCTTCGGGAGCCCGAAGAAGCAGAATCCCCCCGCCATCAGGGCCATGCACCCCATCAGGATAGAAAGAAATCGGTAGAGAGCCATGTGCGGGAAAGGGGGGGGTGAGGTTGGGGGTTGACAGAGGGAAGGAAGGAGGACGAGGGGGGAATCTCACCCGGGGAGGAGTCCGGCCAGTTCCTCGGGGGAGTGGAGATAGGCCAGACGGGGATCCTGGGCGGCCTTCTGGCGGTGTTCCTCCGTGGCATAGCCCCAGGCGGCGAAGCCCAGGCGGAGTCCCGCCAGAGCCGGCACAGCCTCCACCCGTTCCAGGGTGGCCAGGCGATCCTCCACGAAGGCCTCCGCCCCCTCCTGGCACCACTCCTCCAGGGTAGTCTCCTTATTCCGGATCCGGGCCAGGCCGAAGACCTCCGCCTCGGGGAAGAGCACCCCCTCCCGCTCCATCAGACGCAGCACAAAGCGCTCCTCCTTGGTGGTGAGGATGCGCACCCGGCCCCGGGAAAGCAGGCTCCGAAGCGCCTCCGCCGCCCCAGGATAAAACCGGTTGTAGGAGAGCCAGCCCGCCACATCCTCCTGGATCCAGCGATCCCGCTCCCCGCCAAAACATGCCTTCAACTCCGCCACCGTCAGCCCCAGGGAGGCCACCATCTCCGGCAGAGCTTCCCCAAAGCCGCTGGTGAGACGCGCCAGGGGCTCCCCACGCCACAGCCCCTCCGTCTGCACAATGGACTGATACCCCGTCTCCATGTACGGACGCAGCTCCCGGCAGAAGCGCTCCACCTGGGCCTCGGGCACCGGGCCGGAAAAGCGCTCCGGCCAAAGCCGGCAGCAGCAACGCCAGGCGGTGGCGGCATTCTCCGGGGCGGAATCGCAGATGACGCCATCAAAATCCAGAGCAATGAGTCTTTGGTCTTCCATAGGGATTCTTCAGGGGAAGGAAGGGGAAAGGGAGAGATCAGGGTTCCCGGAGCATGCGGAGCAGTTCCTCCAGCGGCACGGTTTCGATGGTGTCCGCCTCGGAGAGGAGATTGTCCGCCAGATCCTTCTTGCGCTTGTGCAGCGCCTTGATCTTGTCCTCGATGGTGTCCACCGTCTGCAGATGGTAGATGGTCACCTTCTTGTTCTGGCCCAGCCGGTGGGCACGGTCCGAGGCCTGGTTCTCCACGGCGGGATTCCACCAGGAATCCAGATGGATCACATAGTCCGCCTGGGTCAGGTTCAATCCCAGGCCGCCCGCCCGGAGACTGATGAGGAAAACCGGCACATCCCCATTCTGGAAATTCTCCACCGAAGCCGCACGCTCCCGGGCATTCCGGGAACCATCCAGGTATTCGTAGGAAATGCGCTGGGACTCCAACGTCTCCCGCACAATTTCCAGAAATTTCACGAACTGACTGAATACCAACACCTTGTGACCATTCTGGAGAATGCGCTGCAGCAATTCCATGAAGGCTTCCAGCTTGGCGCCGGGGAGGCCTTCCCCCCCGGGAACCAGACGAGGATGATCCACCGCCAGCCGCAGCTGGGTGATGCCCGCCAGCACCTGCATGTGCTTCTGGTTGTCGCTCTTGTCCGTGTTCTCCAGCTCCTGGAGGATCCGCTTCCTGCAGTTGTCGTAGAATTCCCGCTCCTGGGCGGAAAGTTCCACCGGGTAATCGATTTCCTCCTTGGGGGGCAGATCGTTGAGGACCTGGTCCTTCCGGCGCCGCAGCAGGAACGGGCTGACAATCCCCCGGAGATTCTTCGTCACTTCCGTGTTGCCGTCATGCTCGATGGCGGAGGCGAAGCGGCGCTGGAATCCCTCCCGGCTCCCCAGCAATCCGGGGATGATGAAATTGAAGATGCTCCACAGTTCGTTGAGGTTGTTTTCCACCGGCGTACCCGTGGTCACCACCCGGAAATCCGCCTGGATTTCCAGGGCGGCCTGGGAGCGTTTGGCATGGGCATTCTTGATGGCCTGGGCCTCGTCCAGCACCGCCACCCGCCACCGGATCTTCCGGAAGGACAGCTGTTCGCTCTGCAGCAGGCCATAGCTGGCAATCAGCACATGCCCCGGACCCAGCTTCTGGAAGGTCTGGTTCCGGTCCCCCGCCCCGAATACCTCGCACACCAGCTGGGGCGCAAATTTCCGGAACTCCGCCAGCCAGTTGGCGCAGACGGAAGTGGGGGCCACAATCAGGGAGGGACCCTCCGACGCCTTGGCCAAAATCAGGGCAATGGCCTGGACGGTCTTCCCCAACCCCATGTCGTCCGCCAGACAGGCGCCCGCCCGGGCACGGTCCAGCCGGGAAAGCCACAGGAACCCCTCCTCCTGGTAGGGACGCAGGGAAACCTGCAGATCCGAGGGCACCGACGGCTTCTCCGCCATGGCCGCATTGTATTGCCGGATCCACTCCTCCGACTCCTCCGGCAGGGCCTCGCCCCCCGGGAAGGCGGAAAGCTGATCCCGGAAGAAGGGCAGCAGGAAAGGACACACCCGGAGGGAACCCGCCCCCTCCACACCACGCCCGTGGACAATCTCCCCCAGACGATTCAGGGTCTCCAGCTTCCGACGCACATCCTCCGACAACGCCACCACATCCCCGTTGGACAGGGTGACAAAATGCTTCCGCTCCGCCACCGCCTGAATCAAGTCCCCCAGGGAAGCCGTGGCATCCGTCCCCTCCAAAGTCACCCCGCCCTCCACGGAAAACCAGGAGAGATAGCTCTGGGTGTGAAGGGAAATGTTGCTCATGGTCAAGGTGCGGCGGCACACAAACTTCCGGTCCTGGGGCACCTGGACCCGGCAATCGCTCAACCCCTGCAGCTGCAACGTGAGCTCGTAGCAGGCCTGACCCTCCATCCGCCACCGCCAGGGAGACTCCGGCACTGTGGCCAATAGACGAGGACAGGACTGCACCACCCGGTCCGCCAGGACCTTTTCCCGGTCGAAGTCCCGGACCCACCGGGTCTCCTGGGCAATGAGTTCCATGGGTCCCTCGCCGGGGGAGTAGTAGGGCATGGAGGGGCCGAAGGGCTGCACCATCATCTCCACCCGCAGTCCCCGCTCCCAGTTGGTCAGCTGGAGGCAGGGAATGGGATCCGCCTCCACCGGCGCCAGATCCACCCCGGGCAGGGGCCCCTGGGAAATGATGCGGAAGCGGTGGAGAAGCTGTTCCAGAATCCGGGCATTCTCCTGGGGGTCGTCCAGGGGCACCCGCAGATCCCCGGCCAGGGCCTTCCGCAGATGGCGCAGCGGGGTGGGGAAGGTATAGACCGTCAGCTGGTCGCCCCGCTCCAGGCGCACCACGCACTCCTCCTCCACCGGGGCCTCCGGCAGCATCGCATATTGCAGGGCATTCTCCACCGGGGTCACCTGGACCACCGGCTCCCCGGGAACACAGCGCAACGGCTGGCCGTCCCCTCCCTCCAAAAACAGACGGGGATGACCCAGAAGGGCCTGGATAACCTTGCCCCAGGCGTGGGAGGCCCGCTCCGACTTGGTCTTCATCAGCTCCTCCGCCTCAAAGAGGAGGTCGCAGGCAAACTTGTCCTGGGGACTCAAGCCCAAAAAGAGCATCTCCCCCATGGGCGGCTCCGCCGGGGGCTGCAGACTGCTGAAGCGACACTCCCGGTAGGCCGTGAACCGACGCCCCTTGGTCCATCTCCCGCCCCGGGAGGAATGCTGCTCAATGGGCTTGACCGTGATGAGGCCGTGCTCGGCCTGCTCCACATTGACGCTCCAGACCAGGCGGGTGGCTGTGGGCTGGGGCAACTCCGACAGGGCCTGACGCAGGCTCTCCAGGCGCTCCACCCAGCTGTTCCGGGTGACCACGCTGTCCAGGAAGAAGGGGAGGCGGTTGTTCTGGGCATCATGGAAGCGCCGGAAGGAACCGCTGGGATTCCGGATTCTGCCCAGAAGTTCCTCGCATTCCTCCGCCAGCCAGAGATATCCCCCGGCCCGGGCGGCCTGGGTGGCGCTTTCCAGCAGCAGGCGCTGTCCCCCGTCCAGCCCTCCCGTAAGCCAGTAGTGGGCCACGCAGGCGAAGATGTTGTTCAGCCGGTTGTCGGCATGCCACATGGGATGGACAGGCGGCAGATCGGGATTGGCCTTGGCCTGCACCACCTGCTCCAGCAGGGCGTAGACCACGCCGTGGGGCGTATTGTTCAGCACCCCGGAACGGGCATAGAGGCGAGCCAGCTGCAACGAGGCGGGCGTCCCTTCCCGCAGCAGGGCGAGAATGGCAAAAATTCCCCCCACCGTCATGAAATAGCCATCGTGGGAATGGGCGTCCCGCCGGATTTGATCCAGGGCATCCCGGAAATAGGCCACGGACTCCTCGTTGCGGCCCGTCAGGAACCGGATCCACCCCAGGCGCAGCAGACGGGGAGCCTCCCCCTGCTTCAGCCGGTGCAGCAAGGGCTGGAGATTCCCCCAGTCCCCGCACAAAATGGCGTAATCCAGCATGGAACTGGCCACCATGGGCTTGGCCCCGTCCGCCAGGGCATAGCACCGCTCCGCCAGACGGCGCACCGGACGCAACGAACAGGCCGCCGAGGGCAGAAGACGCCAGGCGCAGACCTGCAGGATGTTGTCCGGCAGCCCCAGCAGCCACTCCTCCGGCTCGTCAAAGAGAAAGTCGAAGAAATCCACCTGCTCATATTTCCGGGGAAAGGCCTCCCGCATGGTGCTCAGCACCCGATTCAACAACGAAACATTCTCGCTGAAGAACGCATTCCGCAAATCCCGCAGCAGCTTCCCCTCATCCGCTTTCCCATTCACCTCCACCATGGGCAGAGCATGGCTCACCGCCTCCGGCAATGGCCCAAACTCCGGCTGACCATACAAATCCCGCAACGCCTGGGAGGACAAATCCGAGGCCACATAACGCCCGTTCTCCTGGCACACCGCCTCCCCCGACTCCACTAAGCCACTCAGCCGCTTCTCCAGCTCCGCCTCCCCCAGACGCTGCAGACTCTCAAATTCCCCATGCCCCAGCAAAAACAGGACATTGCTTAACTCTGCGGCGGAGGCAGGACCGCCCGTCGCCTTCAACAACGCAGACAGGAGACGGGCCTCCTTCGTCACAGACTTGGCAGAAGGAGAGGAATGGGATTTCTTCGAGGGCATGGATGGAACGCAGAAAAAGGAAAATCCGCCCGGCAAGCAAAGGCGGGGACCTCCAGGCGGATTCTTAGGCTGAGGCAAGGGAAATCCCTCCCTGGCCGGGAGGGGTGGGGTACTATAATCCCCCCTCCGCCGTTTTTATTTTCCCCCCTCCCCTCCATCGATTCCTCCCTCCCCACAAAATCCACAACAAAAACCGGGGGTTTAGGACCACCGATA
>JAEDNW010000017.1:0-26192 GCA_016302315.1 Lentisphaeria bacterium | reverse complement strand
AAACCCGCCGGGGGTTCCCGCTCCGCTCCACCCCCGTCTAGCGATCCTGTCACCCCGGCAAGCGGGGTTCCAGCGGAATTGCCCCCTGTGTCCCCCGCAAGCGGGGGAGTGTCCCGCCAATCGTGTCCCGGAATAATCTTGCCACCCCCGGGGGTTCCCGGCCGGGGCAAACCCGCCGGGGGTTCCCGCTCCGCTCCACCCCCGTCTAGCGATCCTGTCACCCCGGCAAGCGGGGTTCCAGCGGAATTGCCCCCTGTGTCCCCCGCAAGCGGGGGAGTGTCCCGCCAATCGTGTCCCGGAATAATCTTGCCACCCCCGGGGGTTGCGCTGCTGGGGGGTCCCGCTCCGCTCCACCCCCGTCTATCGATCCTGCTACCCCGGCAAGCGGGGTTCCAGCGGAATTGCCCCCCGTCCCCCGCAAGCGGGGGGGATATAGCGCCAAGGGTTTTCCCCGAATGCATTCTATTCCCCCAGGGGTTCCCGGGCGGGGTAGACCCGGCCTTCACCCCCGTCTATCGATCCTGTCACCCCTACGGGGTTCTGGGTGGGGGGGCAGCGCCGGTGTGGGTTCCGGGGTCCTAAGGGGGAAACTTGCAAAACCATGGCCAGGCATTATCTTACGCCGACTGACTTTTGCGGGGGAAATTTTCTTTTGTTGTCCATAATTCCGCAGGATTGTCAATTTCTGTCCTGTTCTTCCCTGAAAATTCAGGAATCCCTTTGCCTGTAAGAGAGGCGTGAGGGTTTTCCCTGGTTCTTTTGGGTTTTCGGGGAAGCGGCGTTTTTGGTTTTCCGTTGTTTTCAATCCCCAAACCTTTAGGAGTTTTCGTCACATGGAAGCAGAGAACGATGTTTTTGAGAAGGTCCGTACGATCATCGTGGAGCAGCTGGGCGTGCGTGAGGACCAGGTGGTTCCCGAGGCCCGTTTCATCGAGGATCTGAATGCGGATTCCCTGGACATTGTGGAACTTGTGATGAAGTTCGAGTCTGAGTTCAGCCTTCCCACCATTCCCGATAACGTGGTGGAGGATATGCAGACTGTGGGCAAGGCCGCGGATTACATCCAGAAGGCCACTGAAGGGAAGTCCACCGAGGCCTAGTCTTCGGGGCTTTGATTCTTCCCTGCGCCGTCGTCCTCCCTTCTTCTTCCCTCTGGCTTCCGGAAACGGGGTATTTGTGAGGGGAGGGAGGCTAGGGGGGGGCGAGGCGTCGTCCGTGGGCCATCCTGCTTTCCGCCTATCCCTTTTCCCGGAGCAGTGCGGGGGAGGGGTGGCCCATTCCACATTTTTGGATCGCCGGGGTGCGGAAGTTGTCGTGTCCTGTGGCATCGAGATGCGGGCTGCAATGCCGGTGGCCGGGCAGAGAGGGTGAGGGAGTCATCAGTGCTTCCCGTCCCTGTTCCGGTTTTTTCCGGAGGGATTGCGGCCTTTCCTTTGGGCCGGGTGTCGTTTTTTTGCCGGGGGCGTGGCCTCCGGGTAGGAATTTCTTTTGGGAATTGCGTTGGCGCAAGTTGTCAAGAAAGGAGCAAGAACCATGATGGCGGAGAACGAGCGTCGTGTTGTGGTGACTGGCCTGGGTGTGGTTTCCCCCCTGGGGAGCACCCTGAAGGATGTCTGGGGCAACCTGCTGGAGGGGGTGAGCGGAATCCAGCTTCTGGAGGAATACGGGGAGGACTACCGTTGCCGGGTGGGGGGGCGTGTCCAGGGACTGGCCCTGGAGAACTATCTCTCCCCCAAGGAACAGCAACGGATGGACCCCTTCTGCTGGTATGCGGTGGCAGCCAGTGACCAGGCTCTGGCCCAGGCCGGCCTGAAGGCAGGGGAGGGCATTGCCCCCGAGGACATCGGCGTCATGATCTCCTCCGGCATCGGGGGACTGCAGACCATCTCCACCCAGGATGCCCGTCTGGCCCAGGGCGGCCCCCGCCAGGTCTCCCCCATGACCGTTCCCATGATGATCGGGGACATGGCTTCCGGCATGGTGGCCATCCGCCATCATCTCCAGGGTCCCAATTTCGGCATCGTCTCCGCCTGCGCCAGCGGACTCCACGCCATCGGAGAGGCCTCTTGGGTGATTCGCCGGGGCGACGCCGAGGCCATGCTGGCCGGGGGCACGGAAAACGGCATCATGTCCCTGGGCCTGGCAGGATTCGGCTCCATGCGCGCCCTGACCTCCCGTAACCAGGATCCCCAGGGGGCCAGCCGCCCCTTCGACGCCGAGCGTGACGGCTTTGTGCCGGCCTCCGGCGCCGGTGTCCTCCTGCTGGAGGAACGGAACCATGCCCTGGCCCGGGGAGCGGAAATCCTGGCCGAGGTCACCGGATACGGCGCCACCGGCGATGCCTACCATGTCACGGCCCCCTGCGCCGATGGCTCCGGCGCCGCCCGGGCCATTGCCATCGCCTTGAGCCGGGCGGGGCTGAATCCCGAGGACGTGGGCTATGTCAACGCCCACGGCACCAGCACCCCCATGAACGACGCCGTGGAGACCAAGGCCCTGAAGCTGGCCCTGGGAGAGCATGCCCGCCGCGTCCCCATCTCCAGCACCAAGTCCATGACGGGCCATCTCCTGGGGGCGGCCGGCGGCTTCGAGTCCCTGGTCTGCGTCCAGGCGGTGAAGGAAGGGATGGCTCCCGGCACCATCAATCTCCACCACCCCGATCCGGAGTGCGACCTGGATTACATGGCCAACGAGGCCCGGAAGCTGCCGGCCCTGCGCCACGCCCTGAAACTGAACATGGGCTTCGGGGGCCATAATGCCGCCGTGGTCTTCTCCCGTTACGAGGGGTAGGGCACACCCATGGCCGTCTTCTCTTCCGACAATGGCGCCCGGCGCACGGTGCTGAAGGGGGTGCGCCGTCTGGTGGTGAAGGTGGGAAGCAATCTCCTGCGGGAGGCGCCCGGGGAGAGGACCGCCCAGCTCATCGCCCAGCTTCTGGAGGTGCGCCGACGGGGCATCGAGGTGATTTTGGTGACCTCCGGCGCCATCCCCCTGGGCATGACCATCCTGGGGTGGCATCGGCGCCCCCGGGAACTGGCCCGGGTCCAGGGACTCTCCGCCCTGGGACAGGGCTACCTGATGCGCTATTACGAAAACGCCTGCGAGGCCCACGGGGCCCACTGCGCCCAGCTCCTCCTTACCGCCGCCGATCTCCGGGACCGGGAACGGAATGTCCGGGTGGCCGACTGCCTCCGGGCCCTCCTGGAGGAGGATATCCTCCCCATCGTCAACGAAAACGACTCCGTCTGCGTGGAGGAAATCAAAATCGGGGACAATGATACCCTGGCCGCCATGGTGGCCACCATGATGGGGGCCCAGCTGACGGTGCTGATGACCACCGTGGACGCCTTCCACGCCGTGGAGAAGGACGGCTCCTTCGGGGAACGCTTCAGCGTGGTGACCGCCCTGGACAAGGGGCTGCTCTCCATGGCCGGCGCCACCGACGGCAATCCCTACTCCACTGGAGGCATGATGACCAAACTCCATGCCGCATCCATCTGCACGGCAGGAGGATATGCTATGGCTATCCTGGATGGGCGGGACTTTGGAACCCTCAGCCGCTTCCTGGACGGGGAGGACATCGGAACCCTCTTCTGCCAGACCGTCTCCCGGAAGACCATGGGCTCCTGGCAGCGCTTCCTGGCCTTCTTCTCCGAACCGGTGGGGGCGCTGGTGGTGGACGACGGCGCCCGGGAGGCCCTCCTCCGGGAGAACCGCAGTCTGCTTCCCGGTGGTGTGCTGGGGGTCTCCGGGGTCTTCCGCAAGGGAGAACCGGTGCGGATCCTGGATGCCCGGCGGCAGGAGATCGGTCGGGGCATCGCCAATTTCTCCAGCGAAGACCTCCTGCGCATCTGCGGGGAGAAGAGCGCCCGTCTGCCGGAGCTTCTGGGGCACCCCGTGGAATCCCCCGAGGCCGTCCACAAGGACTATCTGGTGCTGAACTGATCCCTTTCCTCTCTTTCCTCCACTTTTCTCTCTTCCCAGACTCCCTCCCCCATGGAACTCCTTTCCCCTGCTGGCAACCTGGAGACCGCCGTCGCCGCCTTCCAATATGGCGCCGATGCGGTCTATGTCGGAATGAAACAATTCTCCGCCCGGGCGGATGCCGAGAATTTCACCCTGGAGGAGCTGGAGGTGCTGCTGGGGCTGGCCCACGACGACCGGGAACATCCCCGGAAGGTCTATGTGGCGGTGAACACCCTGCTGCGCCAGGAGGAGGTGGCCCAGGTGGTCCCCCTGCTCATCCAACTCCGGGATCTGGGGGTGGACGCCCTGATTGTCCAGGATCTGGGCACCGCCCACCTGGTGCGGCGGTATCTGCCGGAGCTCCCCCTCCACGCCTCCACCCAGCTGGCGGTGCACAATGTGGAGGGCATGGTGGAGTGCCGGGAACTGGGCTTCGACCGGGTGATTGCCGCCCGGGAAGTCACCGAGTCGGAGATTGCCGCCATGGCCGCCGTCCCCAACATCGAGCTGGAAGTCTTTGCCCACGGCGCCCTCTGCTACGCCTACAGCGGCCTTTGCCTGCTCTCCAGCGTCCTCCACGGCCATAGCGGAAACCGGGGGGACTGCAGCTACGTCTGCCGGAACTGCTGGCAGGTGAAGGGGGAGGAGGGTGAGACCCTCTCCGAAGGCTGCCACCTGATGTCCATGAAGGATCTGGCCCTGGGGGAGACCGTGACCACCCTGGAGCAGATGGGGGTGGCCTCCGTGAAGCTGGAGGGGCGGAAGAAGACCCCCCTCTACGTGGCCGCCGTCACCAACTACTACCGCCATCTGCTGGATGGCGACTTCCAGCCCGGGGAACGGCGCCAGTGCGAACAGGATGTGAAGACCATCTTCAGCCGCCCCTGGACCCGCTTCTGCTTCTCCACGGAGCATCCCACCGGGGTCACGGATATCCAGGAGACGGGCCCCCGGGGAGTGCCTGCCGGCGTGGTGCGGGAGGTGGTCTCCCAGGAGGACGGGGACTGGCTGCGCTTCCAGCTCATGGGGCTGACCCTGGAGAAGCACGACGGACTGCAGGTGGAGCTCTCGGATCGGGAGCGCCCCTACGGCTTCCCGGTGGATGAAATCCGCCTCTTCCCCCAGGGCGGCGCCGAAACCTGGGAGAGCGTCTTTGTGGCGGAGGACGGGGCTACCATCCAGGTGCCCCTCCCGGAAGGCCATCCCCCGATTCCCGAAGGGGTCCCCGTCTTCTGCACCTCCAGCCAGGCTGTGAAGCGCCGCTACACCTGGCCCTCCCTGCGCCCCGCCCTGGTGCGCACCCGCCATCCCGTCTATTTCTCCCTCCAGGTGCGCCCCGATTCCCTCCAGGTGGTGGCCCAGCCCTCCATCGGAGTCCGGGAATTGTCCGACGTCACCACCCTCATGCCCCTGGAGGAATCCCTGCAGCCCAGCGCCACCCGCTCTCCCCAGGCTCTGGAGGAGGATGCCCGGAAGGCCTTCGCCAAACTGGGGGACACCCCCTTCCAGCTGGCGGAACTGCAGGTGGACAATCCCCAGGGCTGCTTTGTCCCGGTCTCTCTGCTGAATGAGCTGCGCCGCCGTTCCGCCCAGGAGGTTTCCCGGGTCATGGAGGAGGAGTGCCAGCAGGAGCAGAGCCACATTCTCCGCCAGGAGGAGGAGTGGGCGCCTTCCCGGGAGGGGGCGCCGGAACAGCCGGGCTGGATCTTGAAGGTGGACCGCCCCTTCGCCCTGAATCTCTTCGGCCCCGCAGAACTGGAAAAGGTCCACGAAGTGGTCCTGGATCTGGGACGGCTGGAGGATTCCGCCATGCTGGAGGCCGTGGAATTCCTGGCCAACCGGGTGGGACGGGAGCGGATGCGCCTGGCTCTCCCGGTGCTGCAGCGGGAGGACGGACGCCACCAGTGGACCAGCCTCCTCCGCAGGCTCTTCGTCAAGGGCTACCGGAAGTGGCAGGTGGCCAATCTGGGGGCGATCCCCTGTCTGGCCAAGGTCAGCGTCACCCCGGAGAACACCTCCATCACCGCCGACTGGCCCCTCTATGTCAACAATACCGCCGCCGCCCGCTTCCTCCTGGAGGAAATGGGACTCCAGAGAGTGGCCCTCTCCCCGGACGATACCGACGAAAATCTCCTGACCCTGGCGGAACGCCTGGGACCCGTGGCGGAATTCCCCGTCTTCCAGGACGCCCCCCTGGCCCTCTCCGCCGTCTGCGCCAAGGCCTCCCTCCAGGGACGCTGCTTCGGCCCCGAGGAATGCCGCTTCCAGGAAATGACCCTGGAAAACCGGGCGGGCGAACGGCTGCGGGTGGTCAACGACCAATGCCACTCCGTCTATCTCCGGGAAGCCCCCCTCTCCCATGAGACCCTCCTGACCAAGGCCCTGGCCCGGGGCGCCCGCTTCCTCCGGGCGGATTTCTGCTGGCGGGACTGGTCCCCCAGGGCCATCCGGGAACACTGGGACAGACTCCAGGGCTAGTGCGCCGCCGTGTCGAAATGCCCCGCCTGGGGGGAAGGGTGCGTCACCGTCCTCTGAAAACCCGTCCCCGGGTGCGACACATTGTCCCAGGTTGCCCCAGGGGGGGGCGGAAGTTCCTGGCATGCCTGTTGCTTAAATCCACTCCGTCTTTTTTGTGTGTGCCGGGCGTTCCCATTCTTTCTATGCGGGGGCGGCACGGCGAAACGTTACCCTTGAAAACGGAGGAATCATCCTTATGGAAAAAATCACGGGAAAAGTACTGGGCATTGATTTGGGTACCACCAATTCCTGCATGGCCATCATGGAGGGTTCGGAGGCGAAGGTCATTCCCAACGCCGAGGGCCATCGCACCACGCCTTCTGTGGTTGCCTTCACCAAGAACGGGGATCGTCTGGTGGGCGAGCAGGCCAAGCGCCAGGCTGTCACCAACCCCACGGGCACCATCTATTCCATCAAGCGTTTCATGGGGCGGAAGCTCAACGAGTGCCAGGATGACGTGGCCCGGGTGCCCTTCAAGGTGGTGGCCTCCCCCAACGGGGATGCGGCGGTCCAGGTGGGCGAAAAGCTGTATACGCCTCCGGAAATCTCCGCCATGATTCTCCAGAAGCTGAAGACGGATGCCGAGGCCTATCTGGGCGAGACCATCTCCGATGCGGTGATCACCGTGCCGGCCTACTTCAACGACAGCCAGCGCCAGGCCACCAAGGATGCCGGACGCATCGCCGGCCTCAATGTCCGCCGCATCATCAACGAGCCCACCGCCGCTTCTCTGGCCTACGGTATGGACAAGAAGAAGGACGAGAAGATCGCCGTCTACGACCTGGGCGGCGGCACCTTCGACATCTCCATCCTGGATCTGGGGGAGGGCACCTGCGAGGTCATGGCCACCAACGGCGACACCCATCTGGGCGGCGATGACTTCGACGCCGCCATCATCGACTGGCTGGCGGAGGACTTCAAGGCGGCCAACGGCATCGACCTGAAGGCGGATCCCATGGCCCTCCAGCGTCTGAAGGAACAGGCGGAGAAGGCCAAGTGCGAACTCTCCTCCGCTCCCAGCACCGAGGTGAACCTCCCCTTCATCACCGCCGACGCCACCGGCCCCAAGCATCTCCAGGTCACCCTGACCCGGTCTAAGCTGGAGCAGCTCTCCGACGGCCTCTGCAACCGGAGCCGCATTCCCTGCCAAAACTGCCTGAAGGACGCCAAACTTTCCAGCAGCGAGATTGACGAGGTGGTGATGGTGGGCGGCATGAGCCGGATGCCCCTGGTGAATCAGACCGCCTCCGAGATCTTCGGCAAGACCCCCAACAAGAGCGTCAACCCCGATGAATGCGTGGCCATGGGCGCCGCCATCCAGGGCGGGGTCCTCCGGGGCGAAGTGAAGGATGTGCTGCTTCTGGACGTGACCCCCCTCTCTCTGGGCATCGAAACCCTGGGCGGCGTCTTCACCAAGCTGATTCCCCGGAACACCACCATCCCCGTGAAGAAGAGCGAAATCTTCTCCACCGCCAGCGACAACCAGCCCTCCGTGGAAATCCATGTCCTCCAGGGAGAACGGGAGATGGCCTCCGCCAACAAGACCATCGGCGTCTTCCACCTGGACGGCATTCCCCAGGCTCCTCGGGGCGTCCCCCAGATCGAAGTGACCTTCGACATCGATGCCAACGGCATCCTGAAGGTCTCCGCCAAGGATCTGGGCACCGGAAAGGAGCAGAAGATCACCATCACCAGCTCCAGCGGACTCTCCGAAGAGCAGATTCAGCAGATGGTCCATGACGCCGAGGCCCACGCCGACGAGGACAAGAAGCAGCGGGAGCGCATCGACACCAAGAACCAGGCCGAGTCCATGGTCTACCAGATCGAGAAGCAGCTTCAGGAGAATGGCGACAAGATCCCCGGTGAGATCCGCAGCAAGGTGGAGTCCGGCATTGCCCAGCTGAAGGAGGCGGTGAAGTCTGACGATCCCGACCAGATGAAGAGCGCCATGGCCGCTCTGGAGAAGGACATGCACGCCTTCGCCCAGGAAATCTACAAGAACGTGAATCCCCAGGGCGCCCCGCAACCCGGCCCCGCCCCCCAGGACAACCCCTCCTCCCAGAACAACAACGGCCCCAAGGGCGGCGACGACAACAACGGCCCCGTCTTCGATGCCGAGTTCTCCAAGAAGGACTAATCCTCCGCATTTCCCCTAAACCGGTAACATCGCCGGTGCGGCATGGCCCCCGCCTTCCGCGCCGGCTTCCCTCCAACCCAAACACAGACAAGGAGCATACACACACATGTCCACCATCAGACCGCTAGGCGACCGCGTCTTCGTCGAACCCGTTGAGGAGACCGTGGAACAGAAGGGAGGCATCTTCCTGCCCGACACCGCCCGGGAAAAGCCCCTGAAGGCGAAGGTGATCTCCGTGGGCCCCGGCCGCCGCGACGATGCCGGCAAGCTCATCCCCATGGAAGTCAAGGCCGGCGAATTCGTCCTCACCAGCAAGTACGGCGGCACCGAGATCAAGATCGACGACAAGACCTACAAGATCCTCTCCAGCTCCGACATTCTTGCCGTTGTGGAGTAGTAGGAAACGGGAGGCGGGACGCGCCCTGTGGCGGCGCCCTCTCTCCCCTCCCTCTTCCTCCTCCCTGAACCCATCACTCAAGACAAACCCGTAAGGAGTCAGTAAACATTATGGCAGCCAAGCAGATTCAATACGACAACCAGGGACGCCAGGCGATTCTGGCCGGTGTCTCCGCCCTGGCCAAGGCCGTGAAGGTCACTCTGGGCCCCAAGGGACGCAATGTCCTCATCGACAAGAAGTTCGGCTCTCCCGTTGTCACCAAGGACGGTGTCACCGTGGCCAAGGAGATCGAGCTCCAGGACCCCTATGAAAACATGGGCGCCCAGATGGTCAAGGAAGTGGCCAGCCGCACCAACGACAATGCCGGTGACGGCACCACCACCGCCACCGTCCTGGCCGAGGCCATCTATCGGGAAGGCCTGAAGAACGTCACCGCCGGCGCCAATCCCATGGATCTGAAGCGGGGCATCGACTCCGCCGTGGACGCCATTGTGGAGGAACTCTCCAAGATGGCCGTGAAGGTGAAGGACCAGGCCCAGATCGCCCAGGTGGCCACCATCTCCGCCAACTCCGACTCCACCATCGGCAACATCATCGCCGACGCCATGGAGAAGGTGGGCAAGGATGGCACCATCACGGTGGAAGAGGCCAAGACCATCACCACCAGTTGCGACGCCGTGGAAGGCATGCAGTTCGACAAGGGATACCTCTCCCCCTACTTCGTCACCAATCCCGATGCCATGACCTGCGAGCTCTCCGATGCGCTGGTCCTCATCCACGAGAAGAAGATCTCCAGCCTCCAGGATATGCTTCCCCTGCTGCAGATGGTGGCCAAGAGCGGACGCCCCCTGCTGATCATCGCCGAGGATGTGGACGGCGAGGCCCTGGCCACCCTGGTGGTCAACAAGCTCCGCGGCTCCCTCCAGATCTGCGCCGTCAAGGCCCCCGGATTCGGTGACCGCCGCAAGGCCATGCTCCAGGATATCGCCATCCTCACCGGCGGCAAGTGCATCACCGAGGACCTGGGCATCAAGCTGGAAAACGTGAAGCTGGAAGATCTGGGCTCCGCCAAGAAGATCACCGTGGACAAGGACAACACCACCATCGTGGAAGGCGCCGGCAAACCCTCCGATATCGCCGCCCGGGTCTCCCAGATCCGCCACGAAATCGAAAAGTCCACCAGCGACTACGACAAGGAAAAGCTCCGCGAGCGTCTGGCCAAGCTGGCTGGCGGTGTGGCCGTCATCAAGGTGGGCGCCGCCACCGAGGCCGAGATGAAGGAGAAGAAGTTCCGGGTGGAGGATGCCCTGAACGCCACCCGCGCTGCCGTGGAGGAAGGCATTGTCCCCGGCGGTGGCGTGGCCCTCATCCGGGCCGGTGTCACTGCCCTGAAGAAGCTGAAGCTCACCGGTGACGAGGCCACTGGTGCGGACATCGTCCGCCGGGCCATCGAGGAGCCTCTCCGCCAGATCTCCCTGAATGCGGGCACCGAGGGTTCCATCGTGGTCATGAAGGTGAAGGAAGGCAAGGGCAACCAGGGATACGATGCCGCCAACGACACCTACGTGGATATGCTCCAGGCCGGCATCATCGACCCCAAGAAGGTGACCCGCTGCGCCCTGCAGAACGCCTCCTCCGTGGCCGGTCTCCTGCTCACCACCGAGTGCATGATCACCGACATCCCCGAGAAGAAGGCGGAAGCTCCCGCCGGCGCTCCCGGCATGGGCGGCATGGGCGGCATGATGTAAGCCTCCCCCTCCCACCTCTGTCCGGAGGGAAACCCTCCCCCCGGACAGACCCAAACCAACACAAAACCTCCCCTCTGCCCCACGCAGACGGGAGGTTTTGTGCTTTTTGCCCCGCACTAATTGCCCCCAGGGGTTGCATTCCCCCGGGGGTTAATCCCGGCCGGGAACATCCCGGCCAAGAACCCCCGGGGTGGCAAGATTATCCCGGGAACCGGGGACACGGGGATTCCCCCGTGTTTGACGCTATCACCCTCCCCCCCCCGGGGGGGATGTTACGGCATTTTTCTTCCCAGGAGGCTGTAGTATACGGAGATGCCACTGCATGGTCCGAGGCACTCGAGAAACTCTGTCACTTCCTCTTCCGAGGGGTGATTTTCCAGGAAAGCGCTGATGGTGACGGCGATATTCTTTCGTATGTGTCTCAGTCGGATGGAGTCACGCAAATGAAAGACCCGTATGGTTTCCTCCGCCCGGTGTCTGTGGGCGTCATCCCGGGGGAAAATGCCGCCATACATATCGTATTGGAAGAAATCCAGTGGATCCTCCCGTGTGGGATCGATGATATCCTCCGGGCGGAAGGTGATGCGGGCGTTGGGATTGTCCTTGAATTTTCCGCAGGAGTCTGGGCTATTGCAGGAGAAAAACAGGTTGCACCAATCAAAGGTGCGGGACGGGTTGTCGCTCCGTCGTTCCCGGTGCTCTATATGTCCTTCCTCTTGGCTGGAGAGGTAGGTTTCGCAGTAGGCGCAATAGTGTTGCTGGCGGTGGTAGAGGGCGTGCGCCAGTCTTTGATGATCCGAGGTGACGCAGAAGTTTTGCCAGTTCTGGTACAACTGGCGGATCTTCGGGAAGTTGACAGGTTCCTCTCCTCTCTGGAATCTATGCATGGAATTCCCTGCGCCTCCTCTCCATGAATTTACGATGGAGTTCAATCCTCTGCAGGGGGGCATAGTGTTCCCCGAAATGACGGGCCAGCTTCTCGTACATGGTGCGCCTCCTTTCAGAATCCGTCTGCTCTGCGGCGGCGATTCTGGCGTATTCGTCAAGGAGCTTCACGAATTCGTCCTGCTGGGGGGCGGCGGCGGTGCCGAAGATCTGGGCGAGGATGTCCTGGCTTTCCACTCCCTGGGTCTGGATGGCGGCGTCCAGGATCGTGCCATGGTCAAGGATACGGACGCATTCCTGGGGGACGGAGGAGACCACCTGGGGACTATGGGTGGTGACCACAAACTGGAGATTGGGAAAGGTGCGCCGCAGATCCCCGAGAATTCGCTGTTGCCAGGAGGGATGCAGATGGAGATCGACTTCATCAATCAGGATGATGCCCTCGGTTTCCAGTAGCTCTCTGGGGGAGATCCCGGGGTAATCTGCGTTGGCTTCCAGAATCCGGGACACAATGTCCAGTACCAGGACAAGAACGATTTTGTATCCGTCGCTCAGCTGGGAATCGATGCGGCAGGCTTTGAAGGTTCCGTCGTTTGCCGTGATGTCCACGATCAGATCCAGAGGGCTCAGAACCGTGCGGAGATTTGTGAAGCCCGGGAGCATGGTTTCCAGGGCCATCTGGATGGTCTGGTGTTCTAGCGAGCGGTATTCCCAGTCCCTCCGGTTTTGCATTTCCCGTCGTTGTTTATCCTCCAGGAAGCAGAACCATTCGATGGCCTTTTTGTAATTCAGTCCGCTATCCAGCGCCCCGAGGTAGGCATCGTAGCGATGGAAGACCTTCTGGAATCCCCGGCGCCTTTCCGGTTTATTTCTGATGACGGCCCGTTCCGTGTTGTAGTAGGCAAACACAGGGAGCATGACGGGGTGTTCCGATTGCAGGCGCTGGATGAAGCTGTCTGCCTGGGCATGGATTTGGGCTGTGCCCAGGAAGGGGGGCAGCTCTTCCTTTGTCCGGGCAGATTTGTCCCGTTTTTGGGAGAGATCCCATTCCACGGGGGAACCCGGATCATTGTCCTGGCCATGGGAGAAATCGGCCACTGCCCGAAGTCGCATATATGGGGCTTTGGGCTTTGGGGTAAAGGCGACGTCCGGGGCCCCGGCCTTGGGTTCCCATTCGACCCGGTAATCCGATTCCTTGAAACGGGGAACGGGAATTTTGGGAAAACGGGAAATGAAACTCGCCAGAAGATACCGGATCGCATCCAGGATTGCCGTCTTCCCCTCTCCGTTGGCGGCCACAAAAACCGTCACCCCTCCCTTGTCGCCATTCGTGCCCTGAGACAGGCGGACTTCAAGATGCTGGAAACACCGGAAGTTCTCTATTTCTACCGCTGTGATTCTCATGGTACTGGACTTGCCTGACCAGGCGGGGAATGCCGGCAGAGGAGGGGGACGGCCGCTGGATTCCTCCCCTAACATCCCCCCCCTGGGGTGAGTGTGTGGGGGTGTGCCTTATTCTCCCCAGACCACGCAGCGGTAGGTGGAGACGATGCCCAGGATGGAATTGGCTTCCCAGTCCACGTGGTGGATTTTGCGGATGCCGCCATTGGCGCAGGCGGCGGTGATGGAGGAGTCCCCGGTGGCCACCAGTCCCAGGATGGATTTGGAGACGGCCACGCCCACCTTGGGGGAGGCGGTGGCCTCTGCGGCGTTTCCAGTGGTCAGGGGCATCCGGAGATCGGTGTAGAGGAGTCCCACGGGCTGGGAGGTGGCGCAGGAGGAGCAGAGAGCCAGGGCCAGGGAGAGAACCACAAAGAGAGGGAGGAGGGATTTTTTCATGGCGGTGATTTCCGGGGGGGAGTGGGGTTATGCCTCGGGGCTGCGCCGAAGCTGCTTTTTGCGGGTGTGGCGTGCCAGGGCGGTGTCCAGCAGGGTGGAGATGAGGGTGGAGTAGTCCATTCCGCTGTTTTCCATCATCTTGGGGTAGAGGGAGATGGAGGTGAATCCGGGAATGGTGTTGATTTCATTGAGGATCAGGGGTTCCTTGGGGTTCTTCCGGCGGTCTTTCCGCAGGAAGAAGTCCACCCGGGCCATGCCGTGGCATTCCAGGGCGGTGAAGACCATGCCGGCGGCCTCCCGGACGAATTCCCGTTCCTCCTGGGTGAGTTTGGCGGGCACCTGGAGGCGGGCGCCCTGGTCGTCCAGATATTTGGCCTGGTAGTCGTAAAATCCGGTGCGGGGGATCACCTCTCCGGGATCCGCCACCATCAGGGAGCCGTCGGGCATTTCCAGCACGGCGCACTCGATCTCCCGGGCATTCTCCACCGCCTGCTCCACCAGGACCTTGTCGTCGTACAGGAAGGCCTCCTCCAGGGCCTTTTTCAGGTTTCCGGCCCTGGTCACCTTTCCGATGCCCACGGAGGAGCCGGTGCAGGCGGGCTTGACGAAGAGGGGGAGTCCCAGATCCTGGATCAGCTGTTCCTGGGGGATTTCGTCGTTGGCATTGAAGGCGTAGAAGGGGGCCACCGGGATATTCAGGAGGGAGGAGGCCAGCACCTTGGTGCGTTCCTTGTCCATGCCGTTGGCGCTGGCGGCCACGCCGCAACCCACGCAGGGGACATCCAGCATTTCCAGCATACCCTGGATGCATCCGTCCTCTCCGTAGGTGCCATGGAGGACGGGGAATGCCAGGGAGAAGGGGAGGGGTTTGCGTCGGCTTCCGGGGAAGACCAGGGCGGCGCCCTGGGGGGTGCTCATGGGGAAGCAGACGGGGGCGTCATCCCGGAGTTTCACGGTGCGGGGGTCTTCTGCGTTGTCCAGGAATTCCCGGTTTCCGTAGTAGTGCCAGACGCCATGGGGATCGATGCCCGCCACCACGGGGGAGAAGCGTTTCCGGTCCATGGCCTGGAAGACGGAGCGGCAGGAGATCAGAGAGACCTGGTGTTCGGCGGACTTGCCTCCGCAGAGGAGGAGAACGGTGGGCAGCGGAGCGGGGGAGGCCATGAGGAATTTCGGAAGAAGAAGGCCAGGAGAAATCAGGGAGGGGAGAAGGCGAATTATGTTAAATATACCTCCCGGAAAAGTTTCCCCTTCAAGCCGTAATGTTGAATCTCACGAAAATATTCGCAGGCATGTCCTGGGGAACTCCCTGGAAGCGCGCCCGCCAGAAGCGCATGCTGGTGCTGACCCTTTGTGTCCTGGCGGGAACCCTCTCCGGCCTGGCCAGCAGCGGCATGCATCTCTTGGCGGAATGGGTCCACGAAAAGAGCCAGATCTGGGGGGGCCAGTGCGGGACGGCGGGATTCTGGGTGGGGCCCGCCCTGCCGGCCCTGGGAATCTTCTTCTGCGTCCTGCTGGGAAGCCTCTTCTGGCGGCGCCATCCCATGGAGACCAATCTGTGGGTGGCCATCCGGGAGGCGCGGCATCCGGACCGGGGCATGCGGGAATACCATGCCTATAGCCACATTCTCACCAGCGGTGTCTCCGTGGGCCTGGGCATCTCCGCCGGTATGGAGGCCCCCAGCGCCCTTACCGGGGCCGCCATCGGGGACAATCTGGGACGAAAGCTGGGACTGCCCCGGGAAACCCGGACCCTTCTCCTGTGCGCCGGCGCCGGCGCCGCCATTGCCGGAGTCTTCAGCGCTCCCCTGGCGGGGGCCCTTTTCGCCTGCGAAGTCCTGCTGCCCGGCTCCTCCGGCGTCACCCTCATCCCTCTCCTGATTGCCGCCGCCTCCGGGGCCATTGTCAGCCAGCTTTGCGGGGTCCAGGTAGGCTTTCCCGAGGTGGCCTACAGCTGGCGGGTGGAGAATCTCTGGCTCTACCTGGTGACCGGCCTGGCCTGCGGCCTCCTCTCCGTGGCCATCATCCGCCTGAACTGCCTGATGCTGCGGCTGCGCCAGAGAATCCGGCATCCCTGGCTCCTGATGCTGCTGGGGGGAATGGCCCTGTATCTGATCCTTCTGGCCCTGCCGGTGCTGGGGGGCTCGGGGTTGGATACGGTGCTGGAGCTGATGCACCGGGGACACGAGGGGGTGCCTTCGGGGCTGATACCTCTGCCCCAGGGAACCGGGTGGGGACTGGTGGTGGCCTTCGCCCTGTGCGTCCTCCTGAAGCCCGTGGCCTCCATCCTCTCCATCCAGTCCGGGGGTGACGGCGGCATGTTCGCTCCCTCCCTGGTGACCGGCGCCTACGTGGGATTCCTCTTCGCCCAGCTGCTGGGGCTGCTGCACATCACGGGCTTTCCCCTGGTCAACTGCATGGCGGCGGGCATGGCGGGGACCCTGGCGGGGGTGATGCACGCCCCGTTGACGGCCCTCTTCCTGATTGCGGAACTCCTGGGAGGCTATCAGCTCTTTGTGCCCCTGATGATTGTGGTGGCCCTCTCCACCTTCGTGAGCCGGTGCCTCTCCCGGGGCAACATCTACTTCGCCTCCGCCGGAGTGGTGCGCACCAGCCGGGAACCCCTGGTGAGCGAAAGCATGGACGACCACCAGGACACCGCCGTGGGGGAACTGGCGGACCGGGGGCTCTACTCCCTGGCTCCCCAGGACACCTTCCGGACCCTCCTGAAGATCCTGATGCACAGCCCCCAGGAAATCTTCCCGGTGCTGAACGAGGAGGGACGCCTGGTGGGGGTGATCCAGGAGCGCAATCTGCGCCCCTATCTCCTGGATACCAAACTGTACGACATCCTGGTGGCGGATGATTTCATGGGAAGCGCACCTCCCTGTCTCCCGGCGGAGGCAACCCTGGCGGAGGCGACCCGCTTCTTCGACACCACCGGGGCGGATTTCATTCCCATCTCCCAGAACGACCGCTTCCTGGGGATCCTCACCCGGGCTCATCTGCTGGAAAGCCACCGGAGTCTCCTGACCCACCAGGAACTCTTCTGATTTCTCATCTCCCCAACCATTCTCTGATTTTTCTCTTCCCATGGACATCTCCCAGGAACAAGGCAAGGCAGATGTGCTCATCGAAGCACTGCCCTATTTTCAGGAATTTTACGGAAGCACTCTGCTGGTGAAGTTCGGCGGCAGCGCCATGGAGGACATGGAGCGGGCGCGGGATGTCCTCCGGGATGTGGCCTTCATGTCCGTGGCGGGGCTGAAGCCCATTGTGGTCCACGGCGGCGGCAAGGCCATCAACGGGGAGCTGGCGAAGGCGGGGGTGCAGCCCCGTTTCATCAACGGCCTGCGCTACACCGACGGCGACACCATCCGGGTGGTGGACCGGGTTCTCCATCAGGTGGTGAACCGGGATCTGGTCCGCTTCCTCAACGAGGAACTCCATGTGGAGGCCTGCCCCGTCTCCGGCAAGAACATCCTGCGCTGCCAGAAGATCGGCACCCGGAATCCGGAAACGGGGGAGGAGATGGATCTGGGCTTCGTGGGAAAGGTGGTGAATGTGGACACCCCCCAGATCCAGTGGATCCTCTCCCGCCGCCAGCTTCCCGTGATCACCCCCCTGGCCAGCGACCAGAATGGAGAGACCTTCAACATCAATGCCGACATGGCCGCCTGTGAAATCGCCGCCGAACTCAAGGTGCGGAAACTGGTCTTCCTCTCCGATGTGCCTGGCGTCCTCCGGGATCCCCGGGACCCCGCCAGCCTGATCTCCTCCATCCACTGCGACGAGGTGGAGGATCTGATTGCCTCCGGCATCATCTCCGGAGGCATGATCCCCAAGGTGCGCAGCGCCCGGGAGGCCGTCCGCGCCGGGGTGGGCCAGGTCCATATGATTGACGGACGCCTCCGCCACTCTCTTCTGCTGGAAATCTTCACCCGCCAGGGGGTGGGAACCCAGATCCTGCCCTAGACGGATTCTTCTATTTTAGGGAGCCCTGGCGGGGGTTCCCGCTACCCGGGGTTTGGTCGTCCCTGCGGTCCTTCCGCCCCCCGTCTAGCGATCCTGCCACCCCGCGGGGCGGGGTTCAATAGGAATTCCCCCCGTCCCCCGCAAACGGGGGGGAGGTAGCGCCAAGGGTTTCCCCCGGGATGGATCCTTTGCCCCAGGGGTTCTCGCTCCGCTTCACCCCTCGGGGGGAAACATCCCGGCCGGGAACCCCCGGGGGGAGGACCTGGGCCTGGAAGGGACATTCCCCGCAGCAGTGGTCCAGGGCCAGGCAGAAATTCTGGAAAATATCCATCATGCCCTGCTGCTGGGGGGCGCCGGGCAAAAGCTGGTGCCAGCGGGAGGGGGGTGTGAGGAAGCGGGAGACGGCCTTGCGGAGCAGGTGGTTCTCCTGGAGCCGGGGCAGCATGGCCCAGGCCCGGCGGACGGTCTCCTGAAGGGCGGCATCCCCCTCCTCCTCTGCCTGGGCATCTAGGAGGGGCAGCAGCACATTCTGGGCCAGATCCCTCCGGCGGTCCTCTCCCAGGAGAGCGGCAGGGTGGGGGAGGGCATGCTGAAAGTCCCGGCATTGGCTCCAGGGAGCCTCTTCGGTCAGGGGGGCCATGACGGCCTTCAGCAGGGCCTGGGGAGAGGCCCGGGTTTCCCGGGCCAGGCGGGAGAGCCAGACCCAGGGGCGGCACTGGCAGCGATGGAGCCAGAAGGCGGCGGCGAGAGTGCGGCGGAAGGCGTTGTTGAGGGGGCGTCCTCCCGGTTTCCAGACGAGGGGCAGGCGGGGGAGTCCGCTTTGCCACCAGCGTTTCCAGGCCTGGGTGAGCCAGGGCCGCAGGGCCGGAAGGACCTTTTCCCGGGTGGGATCCGGCAGGAGTCCCCCGGCCCCCAGAAGCAAGGCCAGGAGTCCTTCCCGATCCTTTCCCTCCTCCGTGTGGGTGCGGAGCAGTTCCAGGGGGATTCCCTGAGCCAGGGCCAGGAAGTTCTCCCGGTTATTGGCGTAGCCCAGGGCCTCCATGGCCCGTTCGTAGAGGGATTGTTCCTGGCCGGTTTCCAGGCCCCGCTGGAGCAGGGTGCGGCCGTGTCGCTGGAAGCGGGCCAGTCCGGCGGCGGCAAGGATTTCCTTGAGGGCCTCGTCCTCCGCCAGGGCCCAGGGGAGGGCGCATCCTCCGGGAGGGATTTCCCGGGCGTAGGGATAGGAGGCGGCTTCCACCCGCTGGAGGAAGCCTTCCCAGCTGGGGAGAAGCTGTCCCGCCAGCTCCAGGGTGGGGTGTCCGGAGGCGCGGGGGCCCTCCGGGCAGTCATCCTCCCAGACCACATGGAGAACGACCTTGTCATAGGCGGGATCCTTCTGATGTCCGTGGAGGAACCAGTCCGAGGCATGGCGATGCAGTTCCACGTCTCCCCGGACCAGGCGTTGTCCCAGCAGGAGTGCCGCCCCGGTGAAATCCGGGCCGGGGCCCCGGTTCCAGAGTCCTGCGGAGAGGATGCGAAGCGGTGTGCCGTCCCGGCAATGGGGATGAGGGCAGAGCATCCGTTCGTTCCAGAGAATCTGGAGGAATCGTTCGCTATAGGGGCAGGGTGGCATAGGTGTCGTGGGCGGGGGTGCGGAGTCGTTCCGGAACCCGTGGGGGAAGGGAGTGTCAAATTGCCGCGTTTTTTGGGGACGGCCTTTCTCCCGTGTCCGGGGGTTCCGGGCCGCCGGTTTCGTCGTGTTTTCCGAACCTCCTGGTGTCCAGGAATCTTCCGGTCTCCCTTGCTTCTCCTCCCGGGGTGCCGGGAACAATATGGTGGCGTAACATGCTTTCCCTCCTTTCTTCCTCGAAAAGCCTGATTTTCCTGCTTTCGCTTCTCCTTTTCCTGCCCATGGGCGCCTCTGCCGCCCCCACGCCGCCGGAACCCTCTTCCCCGCGCATGACCCCCACTGTCCAGGCGGTCCGCAAGGCCCTTCCCTGGGTGGTGAGCATCGGGACCACCCAGCAGATCCTCCAGGTGAACGACCCCTTCAGCCTCTTCTTCACCGATTTCTTCTGCCAGCCCAACCGGGTGCTGACCCAGTATTCCCCCCTGGGGTCCGGGGTGATCCTGGATTCCTCCGGGCTGGTGATGACCAACTACCACGTGGTGCGGCGGGCGTCCTCCATCCAGGTCCAGCTGTGGGACGGCACTTCCCTGGTGGGCCGGATGGTGGGCTACGATGTGCCCAATGATCTCTGTCTCCTGCAGCTGGAGAATCCCGGGAAGCCCCTGGTGCCGGCGGAATTTGCCGCGGTCCAGGATCTCTATCTGGGGGAGACGGTGATTGCCATCGGCAACCCCTTTGGCCTGGGGCAGTCGGTGTCCACCGGGGTGCTTTCGGCGCTGAACCGCTCCTTCCGGGAGGGGGAGGTCTCCTTCGAGGAACTGCTCCAGACCGATGCCGCCATCAATCCCGGCAACTCCGGCGGCCCCCTGGTGAATCTGGACGGGCAGGTGGTGGGGATCAACCAGGCCATCCGGGCCGATGCCCAGGGAATCGGCTTCGCCATCCCCCTCTCCCATATCGAGAACTTCCTCTCCTACTGGCTTAAACCCTCCCATTTCTCCGACGCCTATCTGGGGATGGAACCCACGGCGATCCTGGACCTGGGGGACGATCAGCCCGGCGTGATCCTGCCGGAAATCCTCCCGGATTCCCCCCTCCAGAAGGCGGGCCTGACCCAGGGAGACCGGATCTTCTCCGTCAACGGAACCCCTGTCCGCCGCCCCCTGGACTGGGGAAAGGCGATCTGGGGACTCCGGAAAGGGGACGCCCTGACCCTGGAAACCTCCCGGGGAGAATGCCACATCACGGCGGAAGCCATGCCCGATGCCCTGCTGCTGAAAACCCGGATGGGACTGGAGGTGGAGGATTTGACCGAGGCCCTGAACAGCGCCCTGGGACTTCCCCCGGGCGAGCGGGGGGCCGTCATCGCCCAGATTTTCCCCGATCTTCCCGGCGGCGACCAGGTGGCCCAGTGGCGCCAACTGCTGAGACGGGGGGATATAGTATTGCGTTTTGCTGACCAGGAGACGCCCACCCTGGCGGATATGGCCCGCCTCCTGCGGGAGAACGCCGCCGGCCAGCATCAGTATGTGGTCTTCTATTGCTC
This sequence comes from Lentisphaeria bacterium, assembly GCA_016302315.1. Classification (GTDB taxonomy): domain Bacteria; phylum Verrucomicrobiota; class Lentisphaeria; order Oligosphaerales; family Oligosphaeraceae; genus UBA1724. Next base: position 5,573 of record JAEDNW010000017.1, on the reverse strand, counting down.
GGCGGTGAAGATGCCGGTGGAGGTGGCAAGATTCGTTCTCCACTGACGCCTCCCGGCTTCCCCCCCCCGGCCACCTAATCTCCCCCTCTCAACGGCAATGGATTTTCTTGGCTTGCGCCACCTGAGGCGCTCCTTCTCCAGCGCATTTCAGGGCCTGCGGGACGCCTTTCACGAGGTGGCCTTCCGCCAGGAACTCGGCATCGGCATCATTGCGGTGCCCATCGCCTGGATGGTTCCCGGGCTCTCCCTGCTGTGGCGGGTGTTTCTTACGGTGAGCTGGCTGGCCCTGCCCACCATGGAGATCGTCAACACCGCCGTGGAGAATGCGGTGAATATTCTGTCTCCCCAGTGGAATCCCCTGGCCCGGAAGGCAAAGGATCTGGCCGGGGCCGGGGTCCTCTGCATCTGCCTGGCCAATCTCCTGGTGTGGGGCGCCGCCGCCTTCGTGGTGATCCGGCACTGTCTGGGGAAGGGATGAGCCAGGAACCCCCGAAGGAATCCCGCCAGGGACGGGTCTTCCACTGCCTCTGCTGCGGAAACTGCTGCCGCTGGAAGGGTGTGGTACGCTATCTCTCGGAGGAGGGACGCAGAATCGCCGCCTTTCTGGGGATCTCCGAGGACGATCTGATCCAACGATATACGTGGCTCTCGCCGGACCGCCGGGGACTCCTTTTCCAGGAACGGGAGGATGGATCCTGTATCTTCCTCACGGGGGAAAACCGCTGCCTCATCCATCCCGTGAAGCCGGAAAAATGCCGCTCCTTCCCCTACGAATGGCAGACCACCGAAGATCAGAAGGATCTCTGCCAGGGATATTGGACGTGACGGGGGCGTAGCCTTTTATCCGGTGTCAAGGATCCGGAGAGGCATCCTGTGCCCCCCCGGGGTTGCATTCCCGCCTGCGGCGTCCATTTCACCCCTCGGGGATCCGGTCCTCCCACCCCGTAAACGGGGTTCAGGTTCAATTTTATCGCCTACCGGGGGGGGTGGTCGTCCCTTCGGGGCTCACGCACCCCCGTCTATCGATCCTGCCACCCCGCAGGGCGGGGTTCAGGGTGGATGGTGATAACGTCAAACACGGGGAATCCCCCGTGCCCCCCCCTGTTCCAGTTGGACAAAAACAAACCCCGGGGGCGTAGTCTTTATGCCCTGGGGGCTCCGTCGGTGGAGGGAAGGCGGTGGACGACCCAGGCGGCGCAGCCCCAGCAGATGCTGCCTCCCAGGAGGTCGGCCACCAGTCGGGCATAGAAGACGCCCAGCCGCCAATGGAGAATGCCGGCCAGGAGGGAGCAGGGGATCAGGAGGAAGACCAGGCGTCCCCCCTTGAGGGCGGCATCCAGCTTGGGGTGTCCGGTGCCGGTGAGGGCGAATCCTCCGTAGCGGGCCAGCTCCAGCATTCCGAATCCCCAGGGGATGATGGTCATGTATTCCACCACCATGGACTGCACTTCCGGCACCGGGGTGAAGGTGGCGGCGATGGGGCGGATGGCCAGGAGGAGGATGACGGCGGACACTCCCAGGATGGAGAAGGCGCAGAGGGAGGCGAAGCGGAAGGCCTGCTTCACCCGGCTGTAGAGGTGGGCTCCGTAGTTCTGGGCCACAATGGACATCAGGGGAATCCCAAAGGCCATGGGGAGGACGAAGGTGACGGATTCCAGGCGGGAGCCGGCGGCGGTGGCGGCCACCATGGCATCCCCGAAGGAGGAGGTGACCCGGGTGGTGACGGCGTTGGTGAGGGGCAGCAGAAGCATTCCCAGGATGGAGGGGATGGCATAGCTTCCGATGCGCCGCCAGCTCTTCAGGAGGGAGCCCAGGGGAATGGGGCGGAAGGAGAGCAGCCGCAGACGGGAGAGCAGGGCCAGGAGGAGTCCGGCGGAAACCGCCTGGGAAAGGATGGTGGCCAGGGCCGCGCCCCGGATGCCCATGCCGGGCACAAAGGCGAAGAGCCCTCCCCAGGCCTGGAGGCAGCGGGAGGCCAGAGGCAGGGAGAGCTTCTGGGCAAATGCCTGGATGCCCTCGCCCCCGAAGATGAAAATGGGGTCCAGAAGGACGTTCACCGCCAGACCGAGAATGGTCATGAGAGAGGAGATGACGGGGCGTCCCGCCGCAATGAGGAGGTGGTTTCCCGGCATGGAGATGCCGGCGGTGACGCATCCCAGAAACCAGATGCCCATGTAGCCCTCCACCAGGAGAAGGGTTTCTCCGGTGGCCCCCAGCATGGTATAGAGGGGTGCGGCGAAGAGAAGGCCCAGGAGGGCGATGCAACCGGAGATGAGGGTGATGAGAAGCATCCCGCAGGAGACAGTCTGCCGGGCCTCCTCCTCCTTGCCGGCTCCCAGAGCCTGGGCCATCAGGGCCATGCATCCCCCGCCGAAGCCCCCGAAGAGGCATCCCGCCAGCATCACCACGGGAAAGGTGAATCCCATGGCCGCCAAAGGCTCCCGGCTTCCCAGCTGCCCCACAAAATAGGTGTCGGCAATGTTGTAGCCGGACATGGCCAGGGTGCTGGCCAGCATGGCCGCCGCGGTTTTGAGCATCATGACGGGGATGCTGCCCCGTGTGTATTCTGCTTCCATGAGGCAAAAGGAGAGGGGGGAATCCGGGTGAGGATAGGTTCACCCGGCAAAAAAGCGGGAGAGGGAGGATTTCTTTCTTCCCCGGAGGAGGCGGGAGACCGTAGGCAGGAATATTCGCCTTGGTGTCCCTGCCATCCGGGGACGGGAAGGGGGCCTGCTCTTCGCCCAAGAGGACGAAAATAAAACTGGCGACAAAAACGGGAAATGCCCCCCGTTTATTGTGCCTGGCGGGAGGGAACTTCCGCCCTTTCCGCCTGGGCAGCAGGGGTCTGCTGCTGTTCCCATTCCTTCCGCTCCTCCTCGGCGCAGACGGCGCAAAGGCCGCAGAGGCGGTATTCCCGGTGAAGCCCCGTGAAGCCGGGAATCTCCGGAATGGGGGGAAGGGAAGAGGGCAGATCAAAGTCCACCACCTTGCCGCACCGGCGGCAGATGGCGTGGCCATGCTCGCCAATGCGGCTGTCAAAGCGGGCGTTGACAATTTTGTCCATCCGGATGAGCTGGCCGTAGTCCACCATTTCCGACAGGATGCGGAAGACGCTTTCCCGGGTGATGGAGGGGATTTTCCGGCGCACCGCCTCCCAGACCTGGTTTACCGTGGGATGGGTGTAGTTCTCCCGCAGATACAGATAGATCGCCCGGCGCTGACGGGTACGCTTGCAGCCATGGGCTGCACAGAAATCCCGGAATTCCTGCTCCTCTTTTGTCAACTTTCCTGTGACCATGTCAACTCTTCCCCGAGGGGCCTCCTGCCCTGCCCGGGCAAGGTACATCGTGAATGACATCTTCCCCCAAGGTTCCCTGCGGAATAGGCCAACCCTGGGGAAAAAAACACCCGCCCCCACACCGGATCAGAGCAGGGCCGCTTTCGTGTTTTGCCTCAATATAGTTCCCTCCCCCTGGCCCCCCTTTCCCCTTCCCTGAGAAAAATCCCCCCCCCGTCCCCTCCGCAAGCAGGGGAGTGTCCCGCCACAGGGTTCCCCGGGATCTATCCCGGCAGCGCAACCCCCGGGGGTGGCAAGATTATTCCGGGAACCGGGGGCACGGGGGATTCCCCCCGCCTTGACGGAACCCCCTCTGGGGGCAGGGGGTATCCTCATGAACCCCGGCAGGGGTGACAGGATCGCTAGACGGGGGGGGGCGGGAAACATCCCGGCCGGGACCCCCCGGGGGGTGGAGGTTTCCCTATTCCCCCCCGTCCCTTGCGGGGGGGGGTGATTTTGGGGGTTAGGCCAGGAATTTGCGGAGTCCCTGGAGGCACTTCTGGACGCCTTCCATGGCGGGGAGGGCGGGGGATTCGTACTCCACCACAAACCAGTCGGTTTCCTGGGCGTTGCGGCAGAAGTCCACCACATCCTTCCAGGGGCAGTCATCCTCTCCGATGACGGGATCGAAACCTCCGGAGAGGCTATAGGGCTTGGCGTGGACGGAGCGGCAGCGTCCGGCGAGTCGTGGCAATTCCTCCATGACTTTGGCGCCGGCTTCCATGGCATTTCCGGTGTCCAGCTGGGCCAGTACCCTGGGGGAGGATTCCTGGAAGAGGAGATGCCAGGGTGTTTCTCCGTTTTCCAGGGGCTGGAAATCGGCGTGGTGGCAGTGGTATCCGATGCGCATTCCGTAGTGGGCCAGCTTTTCCGCCACCTGGTTCATCCATTGGACTTGCTCCTTCCATTCGGCCAGGTTTTTGGCGGGGAGCCAGGGGAGGACAGGGGTGGTGGCCCCCACGGTCAGGCAGAGGCGGACCGTGCGCAGGAAGTTTTCCTCGGAGAAGTCCGCGGGGCTCATGTGCCAGCCGCAGCAGACCAGGCCGGATTCCTTGAGGAGGGCGGCGTAGAAGTCGGGGGAGTAGGCGGGGGCGCCGGCGAACTCCACTCCTTCATAGCCCATGGACTTCAGGGCTTTCAGAGTGGCCAGGGGATTTTCCGCCAGCTCTTTGCGGACAGAGTAGAGTTGGACGGCAACGGGGATGTAGACCATAGCAGGATTGGGGAAAGGGAAGGATTTCTGGGGGGAAGGGAAAGGGGGGTAGGAGGGTAGGGGGGCCATTTCCCGTTCCACTCCTCGATGCGGAAGGGGACCACGGCCTTGTCGGCCATGCGGCCGGTGGGGGTCATGACGCTCCAGAGCTGGGTGAGGGTGGTGGTGGCCAGACAGGTGGAGCTGTCGCCCGCTCCGTAGTAGATGCGGAGGGTCTCCTGGTCATCCTCCAGGACGGCGCCGCAGGGGAAGACGGTGTTCTTCACCCACAGGTCGGGCAGGCCGTTCTCGTATTCCGTCTCGGCGACCAGGAGGGGTTCCTTGGTGATGGCCACCAGCTTGGTGGGATCCTCCAGGGAGAAGAGGGCGGCGCCGGAGGTGTATCGCTTGGACCACTTCCGGTTGCCGGGGCAGATGTCCACCCGTTCGGGATCCACATCCACGGCATGGAAGATGAGGAGCCATCCTTTGGGGGTGCGCAGGGGAGGCGCCCCGGCCCCGATTTTGGCGTTGGCCCAGGGCACATCCTCGCAACCCAGGAAGAGATCCTGCTCCCCCCAGTATTTCAGGTCGGGGGAGAAGGCGTACCAGATGTGGAAGGGATTTCCCCACTGGTTGGAGGGACGTTCCAGCCGCATGTATTTCCCCTGGATCTTTTCCGGGAAGAGGACCATGTTCCGCTGCTGGGGGATGCCCAGATTCACCACGTCGAAATCCAGCCCCTCTCCCCGCCAGCGGGCGATGCCGGGGCGTTCGGAGTGCTGGTTCTCGAAGCAGAAGGTCAGGTAGAGGTGGTCCTCCAAGGCGGTGAGCCGGGCATCCACCAGCCAGGGAAGGACGGTGTCGCCGTAGTGCACCCGCACCAGGCCCGGCAGCATGTCGAAATGAATGCCGTCCTGGCTGAAGCCCAATCCCGTCCCCATGTTAAGGGCGGGCATGGAGAAGTCCTCCTTGAAATGATCCACCCGGGGAGCGATGACGTATTGCCCCTGGAAGCGGGTCACGCCGGCGTTGAAGACGTAG
>JAEDNW010000137.1:0-6054 GCA_016302315.1 Lentisphaeria bacterium | reverse complement strand
AAAGGGACGGGAAAGAAAAGGGACGGGAAAGAAAAGGGACGGGAAAGAAAAGGGACGGGAAAGAAAAGGGAAGAGAAAGGCTTCCAGGAAAAACGAAATGCCCCGTACCGTAACACCCTCCTCCCGCTCTCCCCCGCCAGCGGGGAGAGCGAATTGCCAAACCATTGGCTACAAGTCAAACCATACAGCGACCTGCTTAGATTCAATCCATGAGATGCCAGCTTCTCATGATGGTATCGGCTGCCAACTGGCAACCCTTGGCGTTCCAGTGGCGGCCATCCTTCGTAAAAAGAAGCCCCTCGTCGTCGAGTTCAGCAACATGCTTGCGTGTTGCGGCGGCAAATACAACATCGAAAGGAACGAATTCCCCGTTGCAGATCACGGCTGCTTCACGGGCCGCTACAGCAAATAACGTGGAACGATTCCCCTCATCCTCCCCGGCGCGACCCTCCGCAATGGGCAAGCCGCAAAAGCAAAACTTTTGGATTCCATTCAGTTTGCAGAGATGATGCATCCATATCAAATTGACTTTGAAGGCTTCGGGGGTTACAATCGGCTCCGTTCGCCATTGCCCCAATCCGATGACTGTGTCATTGACACCGAAATAGAAGCAGACGGCATCAGGCTTCTTTTCTATGACATCGGGGAAAATACGAGTCAACGCCAAGGGAGTCTTGTCCCCGGGCATGCCGGCGTTGATGACCTTGATTCCCATAGGAGTCAGGTATTTTTCCATATAGGAGACGTATCCGTCTTCGGCAGCGGTCAAACTGTCGCCAAAAAACAATACCGTCTCTCCCTCTTTCAGAAAGGGTCCTGCCGTTTTGCCAGCGCATCCCCGGATGAACGTTTCTTCCATCTAGGCTATTCTCCTGAATCCGTGAAGTAAATGTCGTTCTTGGACAAAAAATGACATGATAACCTGTTGATATGCAGCACGATTGTGTGTTAGTGCAGGACAAGAAGCTGTCTTCCCCAAGAAGGGGATCATGTCCACTGTGAAATGTAGCACATCCCGTGAGAATTGATCTTCTCGCGGAGGGAGGGCTGGGGGGGGGAAGGCCTGGTTGGGAGGGAATCGAAATCATTGGGAGGAATTCCTGGGGCTCTGCTTCGACCTGCCCCTCTGTGGACAGCGCAGGCCCAGGGCGTTGGGGAAAGGGTGGGGATATTCTCAGGATTCCCACCGGGTTATGTAATTTCATAACTATATATGTTTGTGGTAGTTATGTATAGACTTCCCGAAAGAGCGCGCTATGGTAGGGGCAAGGCCGCGGCATGGGCCGCCGAACCTTCCTCATCCACCTATGCTTTTCCGGGAGTTTCTCATGCGCACCCTTCTTTCGTCCCTGTTTCTGTTTCTCTGCCTTTTCTCCCTTCACGGCACCACCTGGTATGTTTCCACGACAGGGGGGAACCAGCGTTCCGGGCGCAGTTGGCGCAGTGCCTTTGGCACGTTGGAACGGGCCCTGGAAGCGGCTTCCCCCGGCGATGAGATCTGGCTGGCGTCGGGGTGCTATGAACCCTATTTGCAGCCAGGGGAGATTCTGCCCGGAGGGGGATTCCGCCTCCGTTCCGGGGTTACCCTCCGGGGGGGCTTCTACGGGGATGAATCTACCCCGGAGGAACGGCGGCGTCTGGATCGGGATGGCAATGGGGTGGTGGAGCTTTGGGAGTTTGCCGGGGAGACAGTCCTCCGGCTTCCCCGGGAGGCTTCCGGCACTGTGCTGGATGGGCAGGAGGAGGCCCGGATGACCACCCTGCTGGAGGGGTTGACGGTCACCGGGGGAAATGCCTTCGGGGCGGAGGAGACAGGAGGCCATCCGGGGGAGGGCGGCGGCGCCTATCTCCGGGGGCACTACCTGCTGCGCCAATGCGCCATAGTGGGCAACCATGCCGTACAGGGCGGGGGAGTCTTTGCCCGGGACGGCGTCCAGATCCAGGGCTGTCTCTTTGCCCGGAACACGGCGTCGGACCAAGGGGGCGCCCTGCATCTTGCCCAAGGGGGGGCGGGGGTTTCCAGTTCTCTGTTCACCGGGAATGGGGATGCCTCCGCCACCCGATGCGGCGGCGCTCTTTCCGCCCAGGAGGAATCCCAGGGCGAGGTGGCGTTCTGCACCTTTGCGGGGAACGGCGCCCGGGATGCAGGAAGCACGTTGTATTTGGCCGGCCAGGTGAGGGTGACTTCCTCGGTGGTATGGGAAAGCCTGGGACACCGCCAGAGCGTGCTGGCAGGAGAGCACTCCCTGGTGCGTCACAGCGCCACGGGGGCAGGGGGCTTTCCCGGCTCCTTTGCCCAGGGAGGAATTTTGCTGGAGGAGGCCAATGCGGGGGCGTCCGGCGTGGATGCCAATGATAACCGGCCGGCCCATCTCTATCCCTGCTTTCTCTCTCCCGAGGAGGGGGACTATCGCCTGGGACGTGGCTCCTGTCTGATTGGCCGGGGATGCCAGCCGGAATCTCTACGCCCCCAGGAGGATGCCACCGGTGCCCCGCTGGCCGACCCTCCGGACCTGGGCTGCTATGCCTCCGGGGAAAAAGCCAACGCCGCCGTGGAAATCCTCCTGCCTGCCCCCCTCTATGTCGGCTTGACCCAGCCCCTCCAGATTCAGAGCGACATTCCTCTGCAGGAATGTTCGCTGGCGCTGGAAGAGTCCCGAATCGCCCAGTTGGAGGCCGGCCGGAAAATCACGGGGCTCCATGCCGGAACGACCCGCCTTCTCCTTACCTATGTCCCAGAAAATCCCGCTGTCTCTCCCGGCCAGATTGCCTTTCCCCTGGAGGTGCTGCCCCGTCCCCTGGAGGTGACAGCCCATTCCCGCCTGTGGCTTCCCGAGGCCGAACCCTTCCCCACCCTCACCTGGGAACTGACCGCCGGAACCCTCCTGGAAGGACATTCCCTGGAGGGGGAATTGGAAACCTACGCCCCCGTGCGAAAGACACAGGAGGGAAATCAGTATCCGATCTGCCAGGGGACCCTGTCCATTCATCCCCAGGAGGATGCCCAGGACTATGCCATCCGGTTCCGGGAGGGAATCCTGACGGTGCTGGGACGGGAAGGGGGCTCCGGAGACATCCAGGATCCCGGATCCCTCTTCCGAACGGGGGAGGAGGGGATCACCCTGACGGGGGATGTTGTCTATGGCACTCCCCTGGAAGGAAATAGTCAGTTACAGGGAGAGATTTTCCGGCAGGACACCGGGGAGAGTGTGCCGGGCACCTTCTTCTGGGAGCGGGAGGGGGAGAGTCTCTCCTGCGGGCTCTATGAGCTGACCTGGACCTTCCAGCCCGACGACGATTCCCTGCCTCTCCTCACCGGCACCCTTCCTGTGGGGATCCGGGAACGGGAACTCCAGATCCTCCCCTATGCCTGCCATCGCTTCTATCAGGAGGAAAATCCTGTCCTGAAGTATCTTGTCTCGGGCTTTGCCCCCGGGGAAGACGAAAGCGTATTCACCATTCCGCCCCGTCTTGCCGCCCTGGCTGACCGGAATTCCCCGGCGGGAGAATATCCTATCCTGCTGGAGGAAGGCGCCGCCCCCAATTATCATCTCTCCCTCCAGCCCGCTTGTCTCACCATTCTGCCCGCTCCCCTGGAAATCCAGGTGGAATCCGCCAGCAAACTCCATGGTCACCCCGATCCCGACTACACCTGGAGCCCCCTGGCGGGCACCTCGCTTCCCCAGGAAGTGCTTCCGCTTTTCTTCACCCGGGAAGCGGGGGAGGCCCAGGGACGTTATGCCATCCAGGGCCACACCGCCAACCCCAACTACACCATCGCCAGCAATCCGGCCTATCTGGAGATCCAGGGCATTCTGCCTGTCCTGGCCCACTGCTCCTCGGAACCCCTGGAGGTTTTCCAGACGCTCCGGGACCTGAAGGTCCAGTATCTCATGAAGGATCCGGAAACCGGGGAGGCCGTGGAGGGAGAACTGCGGCTGGAGGAAAGCATGTTCCTGCCCTACATGGATCTGCCCCTGACCAAAGTCCCCATTTCCCTCTGCCACGTCTTCCTTCCCAGGGACACGGAACGCTATCAGAAAGTCTATGCCGTCATGGTGCCCGCCCGGATGGTCCACACCCCCCTTTCCATCCGGGTGGATTCCCAGGTCATCCCCTACGGAGAGCCCATTCCCGAGCTCACCTGGTCTGTGGTGGAAGGGGAGCCGATTCCCGGAGTGGAACTCCCCCTGGCCCTCTATCTCCAGGAACTCTCCCCCGCCACCCCGGATCCCCTGCCCCCGGGAACGTATCACATCGTTGCCCAGGCCCCCCGATACCAGGTGACCATGGATAGCTGCTATTCTCCCCTCACCGTCCAGCAGGGCACCCTCACCGTGGAGAAGGCCTTGATTTATCTCATGGTGGAGGACAAGGAATACACCTACGGGGAGCCCGTCCCGGAACCCACCTGCTACTTTTCCCGCACCCCGGATGGAAGCCAGCCCATGGGCCCGGAGCTGCTGAAGGATCTGGTGGTGGAATTCCATGTGGGGGAGGCCAATTCCCAAGGGGAATCCGTCATCACCGCCGACGGGGTCCTCACCAGTCCCTACTACCGTTTCCAGATGGTTCCCGGGACATTGCGGTGTCTGCCCCGGCTGCTTACCCCCCAATGGCCTCAACATCTTCAGATGACCTTTCGGGGAGAAGTGCCTTCCGTGACGGTCACCGCCCTCTTGGAAGAACTGCCGGAAGGCACCGCCTCCCTCTCGTCCACATGCTCCCTTCTCTTCTCCCCCCAGGAGGAATATCCCTTCTCCTCCGCTAGCTGGGATCCCCGGGGCATCGATCCCTATATCCCCATCCTACGCAAGGAAATGCCGGGACAACACACCGTGTGGCTGGCCAGCGACAGCACAGGGGACTACCGCTTCCGGTGGGATACCTCCGTCTCCGGCACCTTGCAGGTGGGCTGCGATACCACGGTGGTGCTGGAAAACGTGGAAAGCCTGGGAGGTGGCACCATCACCCGAAAACTCCGCACCGCCCCGGAGGACCCCGCCCCGGAAACCATCACGGTCATTCCCGGCGTCAATGGCTTCTCCCATCTCCTGGATGCCCTGACCAACACGGTCCCGGGAGGAACCATCTGGATCGAGGCCGGCCTGGAAGTCGGACAGGAATACGATTCCCTCTGCCTCCTGGCCGATGTGACCCTGAGACGCCTCCACGACCCCCTGTGGAACGAAGCCCCCGCCATCTGCTGCACTCTCCAGGCCCGGGACAGCGCACCCCTGGTCCGTCTCCTGGATGTGGAACTGCGGCACCCCTTCTGGGTCTTCGGAACCCTTCAGGCCGAAAACTGCACCCTCAATACCCTCTACCTCTACCGCAACCATGTCGCCACCTCGGAAAGTATAGAGGCCACCCCCGTGAACCTGGAGGCCCAGAACTGCCTCTTCCGACGGGACGACGCAAAGGCGGAACGCCCCACAACCTCCACCCTGGAATCTGCCATCTTCCTGGGTTCCATCCCCCCGCATCCGGGAATCTATCTCTCTCTCCAGGATTGTTCCTTCCAATGGGTGCAGGAGAAATCCGGGGGATATAATGTCAAATTCATGGAGGACATCAAGACGCCTGCCGCCCTGAATACCCTGGTGGACTGGCCCGTGGATCTGCGCTCCTGCACCTTCCTGGGATGGGAAGAGGATTCCCCCGAATGCCTGGAGGAACACTTTTACCCGCTCCCCCAACAGGAGGGCTTCTCCTATTTCCTCCTCCCCGAAACAGAATGATCCCTACCCCCAGGGTGTGCATTCCTGCCTTCGGCGTTCATTTCACCCCTCGGGTGTTTGTCCTCCCACCTCGCCCACGGGGTTCATAGGGAAATCCCCCCGTCCCCCGCAAGCGGGGGTGGATATAGCGCCAAAAGGTTCCCCGTGGATGGATCTTTACGCCGGGGCATCAAATGCACCTCTGGTGGGGGGAATAGGGGGATCGGGGGCATCCCCCGCCTTGACGGGACCCCCTCTGGGGGAAGGGGGCATCCTCATGAACCCCGTTTACGGGGTCTCGTGTTTGGCGAATTTTAATGGAATCCTAAAAAAC